>DATAZN010000610.1:0-7779 GCA_036272035.1 Mycobacterium sp.
GAACTGGCCACCGGCGACATTCACGTCTTTCACGCCAAGGCCGTCGTCCTCGCTACCGGCGGCTCGGGCCGGATGTACAAGACCACGTCCAACGCCCACACCTTGACCGGCGACGGCATCGGTATCGTGTTTCGTAAGGGACTTCCGTTGGAGGACATGGAGTTTCACCAATTCCACCCGACCGGGCTGGCCGGGTTGGGCATCTTGATCTCCGAGGCCGTGCGCGGTGAGGGTGGCCGACTGCTCAACGGCGAAGGTGAGCGCTTCATGGAGCGCTACGCGCCGACGATCGTCGACCTGGCGCCCCGCGACATCGTCGCCCGCTCGATGGTTCGCGAAGTGCTGGAGGGCCGCGGGGCCGGCCCACACAAGGACTACGTCTACATCGACGTCCGTCATCTCGGTGCGGATGTGCTGGCCGCCAAGCTGCCCGACATCACCGAGTTCGCCCGCACCTACCTCGGAGTGGACCCGGTCAAAGAACTGGTTCCGGTCTACCCGACGTGCCACTACGTCATGGGCGGCATCCCGACCACGATCACCGGTCAGGTGCTGCGGGACAACACCAACACCGTGCCGGGTCTGTACGCGGCCGGCGAATGCGCATGCGTATCGGTGCACGGCGCCAACCGACTCGGCACCAATTCGCTGTTGGACATCAACGTCTTTGGTCGTCGTGCCGGTATCGCCGCGGCCGCCTACGCGAAGGGTCACGACTTCGTTGACATGCCACCGGACCCGGCGACGATGGTGGTCGGCTGGGTCGGCGACATCCTGTCCGAGCACGGCAACGAGCGGGTCGCCGATATTCGCGGCGCGCTGCAACAGACGATGGACAACAATGCCGCGGTGTTCCGCACCGAGGAGACGCTCAAGCAGGCGCTCACCGATATTCACGCGCTCAAGGAGCGGTATTCTCGAATCTCGGTGCACGACAAGGGAAAGCGCTTCAATAGCGACCTGCTGGAGGCGATCGAGCTGGGCTTCCTGCTGGAACTGGCCGAGGTCACCGTCGTTGGCGCGTTGAACCGCAAGGAATCTCGTGGCGGGCACGCCCGCGAGGACTACCCCAACCGTGACGACGTCAACTACATGCGCCACACGATGGCCTACAAAGAGGGCAGCGATCTGCTGAGCGACATCCGGCTGGATTTCAAACCGGTGGTGCAGACCCGTTACGAACCCAAGGAGCGGAAGTACTGATGAGCTCGTTGCCGAAAAACGAGGTTAGCCAGGCCGCCCCGGCCGGTGACCCGCCTTTGCCCACGATACCCGAGGGCTCGGTGATGGTGACCCTGCGAATCGCCCGGTTCAATCCGGAAAACCCGGACCAGTACGCCGATTCCGGCGGCTGGCAGAGCTTCCGGGTACCGTGCCTGCCGACCGACCGTCTGCTCAATCTGCTGATCTACATCAAGAGCTATTTGGACGGCACGCTGACCTTCCGGCGGTCCTGCGCGCACGGCGTGTGTGGCTCCGACGCGATGCGGATCAACGGCGTCAACCGATTGGCCTGCAAGGTGCTGATGCGCGATCTGCTGCCCAGCAAGCCCCGGCCGAACAAGTCCAAAAAAGGGTTGACCATCACGATTGAGCCGATCCGCGGATTGCCGGTCGAGAAGGACTTGATCGTCGACATGGAGCCTTTCTTCGACGCCTATCGCGCGGTCAAGCCATACCTGATCACCAGCGGCAATCCCCCGACCCGGGAACGCATTCAAAGCCCGACTGACCGCGCCCGCTACGACGACACCACCAAGTGCATCCTGTGCGCGGCGTGCACCACCAGCTGCCCGGTGTTCTGGAACGAGGGTAGCTACTTCGGTCCGGCGGCCATCGTCAACGCGCACCGCTTCATCTTCGACAGCCGTGACGAGGCCGCGGCCGAGCGGCTCGACATCCTCAACGAGGTCGACGGCGTCTGGCGCTGCCGCACCACGTTCAACTGCACCGACGCCTGCCCGCGGGGCATCGAGGTGACCAAGGCGATCCAAGAGGTCAAGCGCGCGTTGATGTTCACTCGCTGACGGGCGTCTGGTCCACTCAGCGGACCACAACGTTGCCAACCGAGCGGTTCGGATGAGCGGTTCACCGACATCGCCCGACTCGTCGTTGGCACCCGACCGAACGTGCGCATCGCCGTACCGGGATCGCTTAGCCGCCAATGAATTTGAGCGTATAGGTGTTACTCCAGATCCGGCCGCACGGGCCATCCGGATCGGGGCGATGGTCGGTGGCAGCGATCTCCAATATCCCGACGAGGGCCGTGGCCGGCAGGTCCGCATGAAGGACACCGTTGCGGTCCGAGGCGTAAGTGACATAGTCGCTGACGCTCTCCCCGGGGCGAGTGATCCTGACGGTCACTTCGCAGTCGGGCAGAAAGTCGGCGCCGATCACCACGCCGACCCGCGTCACGGTGATCGCCGGCGTGGCGGGCGACTCGCCTCGGACAGGGTTGTCGACTTTCGTGGCGGCCATTGGTTCCTCCTGGAGGACCTTCGTCGCGCTGGCGCCATACCGTTACATTCGGCCCCGTGGTCACTCGCGAAACGCTCCTCGAATCGCATACCGGGCTCCGGCCATGTGACAAGGGATCGGTCCGGCCATCGGACCGCGGTTCCTAGGTCATGGCAGCCGCAGGGCCGCGCCAATGCGGCGGGCGGCGCGCGAGACCAAGTCGGGCAGACGCGGCGGCAGCGTCGGCGAAAGCACCAGCACCGTGACCGCGCCGGCGCAGGTTCCATCCGGCCACCACGCCGGTGCAGACACACAGCAGATCCCTGGGAAGGCGTCCTGGCGGTCGGCCACGGTCGCGCCGAGTTCGCGGGCTGACTCACGCAACCGTCGCCATTCCCGCTGCGGCCAGCAGTCGGGCAGCGCGACGTCACCGCTGGGCTGCGCTGCATACAAGACCCGACCGGTGGCGGTCCGCGCGACCAATTCGCGGTCCGCCGGGTCGGAAATGTAGGCCTGACCACGCGCTGCCGTCGCACAAATCAAACGAAGGCGTTCTTCGTGCAGGATCCGCAGCGACGCCATCGCGCCCGCCTGCACCGACAAATTGTGCACCGGTCCCTGCGCAGCCCTGCACAATCGCGGATCAGGTTGCCATCGTTGCCCGATGCGCCCGATCAGCGCCCCGACGTAGTAACGATGCTCGATACACTGCACCGCTCCGAGGGCGACCAATTGTTCGGCGAGCCGATGCGTCGAGGTTTTCGCCAACCCGCTCGCGCGAGCCAGCGCGGTCAAGCCCAACCCGTCGTCGGAATGGGCGAGCGCGTCAAGCACGGCGAACGCGCCGACAAGAACTCCGCGGCCTCGACATGCGTCGGGCGCAGGCGTCATCGACGATCGTTGGGCGTCAGGTGCAGTGTCGACATTCATGTCGCCTCGCTGACCACCCCCCGCTTAGCCCCATGAGCGGTTCCTTCACTCGCGTGAATTTTATACGCCGGCGGACCCGGAAATGTGGCGTACTTACAAGACGAATTCAAGTCTCGGTACGCCACCCACCTCACGTCACGATTTTTGCTGCTGCGCCGTCTGACTGACATGACACAGAAAACCCGCATCGAACCCCTGCCCCCGCAACGGGCCAACTGGCTGATCCGCGCGATGTACCGCTACACGAAGCGGCGCTTCGGAGAAGTCCCCGAGCCCTTCGCCGTCGTCGCGCACCACCCGCGGCTGCTGGTCGCGTACGCCGTCCACGAGACCATGCTGCAGTCGGCCTCACGCAAGCTGCCAACCAGCGTGCGCGAGCTGGCGGTGCTCTGGACTGCACGCACCATCGGCTGCTCGTGGTGCGTCGACTTCGGGTCGATGCTGCTGCGCCTCGACGGACTGGACGTCGAGCGCATCAAGGACATCGAGAACTACTCCACTTCACCATGTTTCACCGATGATGAGCGAGCTGCGATCGCCTATGCCGACGCGATGACCACCGATCCGCACACCGTCACCGACGAGCAGGTAGCCGACCTGCGGGCCCGCTTCGGCGAGAACGGCGTAATCGAGCTGACCTATCAGATAGCCACGGAAAACATGCGGGCCCGGATGAACACCGCACTGGGCATCACCGAGCAGGGCTTCAATTCCGGTGACGCGTGCCGGGTTCCCTGGATGACGGGGCCACGGGGTGAGTCCGCAGCGGGGAGCCGGTGAATTTGTCGGGGTTGGCGATATCCCATAGGGCGCAGACCTTTCCGTCGCGCACCGTCATGGCCATGATCCGCGGGAGCATTTCGCGGTATCCGTCGGTGGCCGGCAGGCCAGCCGTGTAGATGCCGAGCTCGCCGTTGATGAACCCCAGCTCATACGCGGTATACATCGACGGGCCATAGCGTTGGGCGAGACCGAGCATGAACCGAACGACCTTGTCCGCGCCATGGATGACCTGAACTGCCGTGGGCGCCTTGCCATCCGAATCGCCGGTGAACGTCACGTCGGCATGCAACAGCGCCACCACGGCGTCCAGGTCGCCGTCGGCCATCGCGGCAATCAGTTTGCCGACCACCTCGTTGTGCGACGGGTCGGGTTCCGGTGGCGGCGAAGCGGTGACGGCTTTGCGGGCCCGCGAGGCCAGCTGCCGGGCGGCGGTCTCGCTGGTTCCGAGCACCTGCGCCACTTCGGCGAACGGGATGGCGAATCCGTCGTGCAGCACGAACGCAATTCGTTGGTCGGGCAAAAGACGTTCCAGCACAACCATCGCCACGAACCGGGCATCCTCTTGTGCCACCACGGCAGAAAGCGGATCGGCTCCGTGAGAACCCGGGTAGCCGGTCACCACCGGCTCGGGCAGCCAGTTGCCGGTGTACGTTTCCCGCCGGTGCGCAGCCGACCGCAACCGATCCAGCCCGAGCCTGCTCACCACGGTGGTCAGCCAAGCCCGCAAGTCGGCGATCGGGTCGCGGGCACCGGCCGAATTCCAGCGCAGCCAGGCTTCCTGGACGATGTCCTCGGCATCGGCCACGGTCCCGGTCAGCCGATAGGCGACCGACATCAGATGCGGCCGCAATGCTTCGAATTCGGTGACCTGCGTTGAGGTCATGGCGTCAGCGTAGCGCTAGGCTCACGAACACCATGCTCGACCACCTCTGGCTGCATTTCGCGCGGCACGGCCCGGATATCACGCCGCCGGTCATCGCCCGCGGTGAAGGCGTGACGATCTTCGACGACACCGGCAAGAGTTACCTCGACGGGCTCTCCGGGCTTTTCGTGGTGCAGGTCGGACATGGCCGCGCCGAGTTGGCGCAAGCCGCCGCCCGGCAGGCTGGCACACTCGCCTACTTTCCGTTGTGGGGGTACGCCACACCACCCGCAATCGAGTTGGCCGACCGGATCGCGGGCTACGCCCCCGGCGAGTTGAACCGGGTGTTCTTCACCAGCGGCGGCGGCGAGGCCGTCGAATCGGCCTGGAAACTGGCCAAGCAGTATTTCAAGCTCACCGGCAGACCTGGTAAATACAAAGTCATTTCACGTGCGACCGCCTATCACGGCACCCCGCAGGGCGCGCTGGCCATCACCGGGTTGCCGGCCTACAAGACGCCGTTCGAACCGCTCACGCCCGGCGGCTTCCGGGTGCCGAACGCCAATTTCTACCGTGCACCGGAGCTGTTGCGCTCCGACGTCAAAGCCTTCGGGCAGTGGGCCGCCGACCGGATCGCCGAGGCGATCGAATTCGAAGGACCTGACACCGTCGCCGCGGTGTTCCTCGAGCCGGTGCAGAACGCGGGGGGCTCCATCCCGCCGCCGCCGGGTTACTTCGAACGGGTGCGGGAAATCTGCGATCACTACGACGTGCTGTTGGTGTCCGACGAGGTGATCTGCGCCTGGGGACGGATCGGATCGATGTTCGCCTGCTCCGACTTCGGGTATCGGCCCGACATCATCACCTGCGCCAAGGGTTTGACGTCGGGGTACTCGCCGATCGGCGCGATGATCGCCAGCGAGCGGCTGTTCGAGCCGTTCAACGATGGCACGACGGTGTTCCCGCACGGCTACACCTTCGGCGGCCACCCGGTGTCGGCCGCCGTCGCGCTGGCCAACCTCGACATCTTCGAGCGCGAGGGCCTCAACGACAACGTCAAGCGCCAGGCTCCGGCATTGCGTGCCACCCTGGAGCGGCTCTACGACCTGCCGATCGTCGGAGACGTCCGCGGCGAGGGCTACTTCTACTCGATCGAACTCGTCAAGGACCAGGCGACCAGAGAAACCTTTACCCGCGAGGAAAGCTCAAAATTGCTGCCGCACATTGCGTCGTCCCTGTTTGAGGCCGGGCTGTACTGCCGGACCGACGACCGCGGCGACCCGGCGGTCGTCATCGCACCGCCGCTGATCAGCGGTCCCGCCGAGTTCGAAACCATCGAAGCCATCTTGCGCGGCGTGCTGAAGGAGACCTTGTGAGCAAACCCAGCCAGCGACGAGGCAGAGCAAGGGAGGCGATGAGGTGGGGGTACCACCCGCTTGCGGGGGAGAGAAGCGGCTGATGGCCAAGCCGAGCATTGATCCGATCCGGTGGCAACCGCCGCCGTCGCGGCCGTTACCCAGACCCGATTTCACCGCGGAGCTGCATCTGGTCGCGGTGCCCGGCACCGCACCCGAGGACGTCGTCGCCGATGCCGACGGCGACATCTGGACCGGGGTCGAAGATGGCCGCATCGTCCGGATCAGCCCCGACGGCGGTTCCGTGCAGGTGGTCGCCGACACCGGCGGGCGACCGCTGGGCCTGGCAGTCGCCCGCGACGGCCGCCTACTGATCTGCGACAGCCACCACGGCCTGCTGCGGTACGACCCGGCCACCCGGGCCATCGAAACGTTGGTCGCCGAGATAGCCGGCCGGAAACTGACCTTCTGTTCAAACGTCGTCGAATCATCGGATGGCACAATATTTTTCACCGAGTCGACGAGCCGGTTCTACTACGAGTACTACAAGGGCTCGGTCATCGAGGGACGCCCGACCGGCTCGCTGTTTCGGCGTGATCCCGACGGCACGGTCAGCGAGCTGGCTTCCGGTCTGTCCTTCGCCAACGGCGTGACGCTGGCCGCCGACGAGTCGGCGGTGGTCTACGCCGAGACCACCGCCTGCCGATTGTCCAAGTACTGGCTGACCGGTGAGCGGGCCGGCACGATCACCTCATTGGTCACCGCTCTGCCCGGCTACCCCGACAACATCTCGACCGGTCTGGACGGCCGGATCTGGGTGGCGCTGATCTCCGACCGCAACCCGCTCAACGAATGGTTGGGCCCACGCGCGCCGATCATTCGCAGCCTGATGTGGCGGCTGCTGCCCTACCGCTGGCTGCCCAACCCGAAGTCGACGGTGTGGGTGGCCGCCTTCGACCCCGACGACGGGCATGTGGTGAGCCAGCTTCGCACCCAGCACGCGAACTTCGGCATGGCCACCGGCGTGGTGGAAACCCCCGGCCGGCTGTGGCTCGGCCGCATCGGCGGCACCGGTGTCGGGTACCTGGATTTGCAACATCCGTAACACCAGTCGCAGCGCGGCTCCGCGGAATCGGTCCGCTGATCGCCTACTCTGCACACACGATGGCACTCTTCAGAACTGCGTCATGCCTGGCAGCGGCCGGTTTCATGCTGACAGCGCCGGCGCTGCTCGGCATGCCGGCCGCGTTCGCCGAGCCGGCCGTCGTGCACGACGTGTGCCCGTTCAAGGTGGCGACCCCGCCCGCGGTGGACTCCTCGGAAGTCCCGCAGGCCGGCGACCCGCCGTTGCCGCTGCCCGTGCCGCCCTCGCCGATCGGCGGTAACTCCCTG
>DATAZN010000611.1:0-3495 GCA_036272035.1 Mycobacterium sp.
CCCCATGCGGCGAGAAGGCCGTTGATCCCATCGCCGGGATAGCCGAACACCTGCTTGATGTCCCACTCACGCAATCGGGCTAACAACACGTCGGCGACTGTGTCGGCCATCAGAAACTCCTTCGCGGGTACACGGCGTCCCTGCGCCGCACCGGCGGCAAGGGTGATTCGGGAGTGATCTACCCGGCGACTTACTACTCCAATCGTGTCCACTCGCAATGTTTGCACCTTGCAACGCTCGGGAAGACACCCTGACGATGTCTACCAATCTCTCGCCACGGCACCCCTGGACGGCGGTGATGGCGATGCTGACGGCCTGTCCGCTGAGGCGGATGCGGTCCTGGGCGCCTGCCGGGTGCTGGTTGCTCTCAGCGCGCAATCCATCGCCGCCGTCGACGACCTCGCCGACGTCACCCACGTCCGGGTCCTGGTGATCGTGGCAAGCACGGAGCCGGTCTCTCTCGGGGCGGTGGCGGCCGCGGCGCAGCTACATCCCTCCACCGCCAGCCGCCTGTGTGATCGCATGGTCGGCGAGGACTTGCTGGATCGCAGCGACGATCCGAGCAACCGCCGTGCCCTGAACCTGCGACTAACTGCGAAGGGGCGCCGGGTGCTGACGGCCATCGTGCGCCACCGCCGGGAGGCGATCATGCCGATCCTCCGGCCGATGCCCGCTTGCCGCCGGCGCGAACTGGTGACGGCACTGCGGGCATTCGCCGACGCCGGAGGCGAACCACCGGATCGAGATCTGTGGTCGATGGGGTGGGCCACCGAATGACCCACTCGCCGCACGCACCTGCCCTGACCTGCCCTTCCGGTCACCAGCTATTGCACGCGAAAAGGCCATTGCACACGATGAACAGGAGTTGACCCGATGCCGCGCATTGTCGTTGTGACCGGTGCTAGCGGAGGAATCGGGCGCGCCAGCGCGGTCGCATTCGGAGCCCGAGGCGACACCGTCGCCCTGCTCGCCCGCGGCAAGTCCGGGCTCGCCGGCGCCAAGAGCGAGATCGAGGCGACCGGAGGTACCGCCTTAGCGATCCCGATCGACGTCGCCGACTCCGACGCGGTGTTCGCCGCCGCGGAACGAGTCGAGACCGAGCTGGGTCCGATCGACGTGTGGGTGAACGTCGCATTCACCTCGGTGTTCGCGCCGTTTGAGAAGATCAAACCGGAGGAGTACCGACGGGTCACCGAGGTCAGCTACCTCGGCTACATCTACTCGACCATGGCCGCCTTGAAGTACATGAAACCCCGTGACCGGGGCACGATCGTGCAGGTCGGCTCCGCGCTGGCCTACCGCGGCATCCCGTTGCAGACCGCCTATTGCGGCGCCAAACACGCCATCCAGGGCTTTCACGAAGCGCTGCGCTGCGAACTGCTCAACGACAAGAGCAACGTGCACGTGACGATGGTCCAGATGCCGGCCGTGAACACGCCACAGTTCTCCTGGGTGCTGTCACGACTGCCTGATCAGGCCCAACCGGTGCCGCCGATCTATCAGCCCGAGTTCGCCGCCCGCGGCGTCCTCTACGCCGCGGATCACCCCCGTCGCCGCGAGTACTGGGTCGGGGCCTCGACCATGGGCACCCTGGCCGCGAACGCGATCGCCCCCGGCTTGCTGGATCGCTACCTCGGCCGCACCGGCATCAAATCGCAGCAGACGAAGCATCCCCAAGAGCCCGACGCGCCGGTCAACCTGTGGGAACCGGCCGACGGACCAGACGGTCACGACTTCGGAGCGCACGGAGTATTCGACGCCAACGCCCACGACAATGACCCGCAACTGTGGGCCTCTCACCATCACGGGTTACTCGGTGCCGCCGCGGCCGGGGTCAGCGCCGCCGCTGCGTTGCTGTGGGCTCGGCGCCGGTGACACGCCGCACCGCAACCGCCATCGTTCGAGCGTCAGCGCTCGAACGTTGCCTGACTGGCACGCTGTTGCTCGGTGTCCCGGACGCCGTCACCGGAGGGATCGCCGGCGAGCAGCCGCGGCCGCCGGCCTGGCTCGTCCGGGTGCTCGGGGGGCGGCTGCTGGTCCAGGGTCTGCTGGAATACATGTGGCCCCGCCGGTCCGTGGTCCTGGCCGGTGCCGCGGTCGACACCGCGCACGCGGCCAGCATGGTCGCGGCCGCGGTGCTGCTACCGGCCTACCGGCGCACCGCGATCGCCAGCGCCGCCGAGGCGACCCTATCCGCCGTGCTTGGCGCGACGCTCGCGCGGCAGCTGTCATGACCCCCGCCACGCCAGCGCCAGGTCACCGCTCCGGTGTTGCGGACTCGACGTCATCGGCGTTTGCGCCGCACGTGCTGCGGGAGTACGCGCTGCTCGCTGACGGCGAACGCGGGGCGGTCGTCGGTCCCCGCGGTGACATCGTCTGGATGTGCGCACCGCGGTGGGACAGCGACGCCGTCTTCTCGGCCCTGGTCGGCGGGCAGGCCGGCTACACCGTCACCCCGGACGACACCTTCGTCTGGGGCGGCTATTACGAGGACGCGTCGATGATCTGGCGCAACCGCTGGACCACCCGGTCCGGGATCATCGAATGCCGCGACGCCCTGGTCTACCCGGCCGAACCGCACCGCGCGATCCTGCTGCGCCAAATCCAAGCGGTCGACGGACCGGCCGCGGTCACGGTCACGCTGCAGCCGCGCGCCGGGTATGACCAGCATCCGCTGAGCGACCTGCACCGCCATGCCGGGATCTGGACCGCCCGCGTCGGCGACCTGCACCTACGGTGGAACGGCGCCGACGACGCCAGAACCCGACTCCACGGCGAACAGCTACTGCTGTCCTTGACTGTCCAGGCCGGCCAGCGGCACGACCTGGTGCTGGAGATCAGCGATCACCTGCTGCCTGAGCAGTCGGCCGATGCCGGCGAGTGCTGGCGGGCCACCGAAAAGGCCTGGGCGAATGACGTCCCGTCTCTAGATGCGGGATTGGCGCCGCGAGACACTCGGCGCAGCTACGCCGTGTTACGCGGGTTGACCAGCACCGGCGGCGGCATGGTCGCCGCCGCAACCACTAGCCTGCCCGAACGAGCCGAGGCCGGCCGCAACTACGACTACCGCTACGTCTGGATCCGCGACCAGTGCTACGCCGGAATCGCGGTCGCCGCCGCCGGCGCCTACCCGCTGCTCGATGCCGCCGTCAGCTTCGTCGCTGCCCGCCTAATCGAGGACGGCGACCAGATGGCCCCGGCCTACACCACCACCGGCGCCGAAGTCCCCGCGCAACGCCACCTGGACCTGCCCGGCTACCCCGGCGGATTCGACCTCATCGGCAACTGGGTCAACCAACAATTCCAACTCGACGCCTACGGCGAAGCCCTCCAACTGTTCGCCGCTGCCGCCCGCGCCGACCGCCTCGACACCGAACACTGGACCGCCGCCGAAACCGCCGCCACCGCCATCGCCCATCGATGGACCGAGCCCGACGCCGGTATCTGGGAGATCGACCCCCGCGCCTGGACCCACAGCCGCCTCACCACCGCCGG
>DATAZN010000612.1:0-2135 GCA_036272035.1 Mycobacterium sp.
GCGGATGCCCTCGGTCTGCTTCGCGTAGTCGCCGAAGCCGGGCATGCGCTTGACCTGCTCGGCGTAGATGCGGTCGCGCTCGGCGCCGGTGACCTCGGTGATGGTGACGGGGAAGGTGCTCGTCCCCACCTCAACGGTGGCCTCGCCCGCCGCGATCAGGTTGCCGTACCAGGCCGGGTTGATTGGCGCGCCGCCCTTGGAGGCGAAGATGTACATCGAGTCATCGGCGCCCTGGCCCGGCAGGTACACCAGCGGGGTGGTGTACTGCTTCCCGCTCGTCCGGCCGACGTGATGCACCAGGATCATGGACGCGCCCTCGAAGGGTCCGCCGACGCGGCCTTCATTGGCACGGAACTCCGTGATGATGCCCTGGTTCCAGTCATTAGGGTCTGGCATGGCCGTCCATCCTGGGTCGATGATGCAGTGAGCGGGCGACTTGCCCAACACAGGCTAGTCGGTGGCATGAAGCCGGCCGACGAACCGGTGGGGTACGAGCGAGCGTCAGGCGGAGCCGCGCAGGATTAGCTGGGTGTCGAGCACAACGCGGGATGGCTCCCGGCCGGGGTCGGCGATCTGGGCCAGGATCTCGGTCACCATGCGGGTTCCCATGGCGCCGACCGGCTGGCGTACCGTGGTCAGCATCGGGGCGGTCTGCTGCGCGGTGGGCAGGTCGTCGAACCCGATGACGGCCACGTCGCGCGGGACGCGCCGGCCCAGCCGGCGCAGCGAGTGCAGCGCGCCCGCGGCCATCAGGTCGGAGGCGGCGAACACCGCGTCTATCCCGGGACGGTGGTCCACCAGCCGTAGCAGCGCATGCTGGCCAGACATCGTGCTGAAATCGCCGTAGGCGATCATGCCGAGGTCGGTGACGCCGACTGCGCGCAGCGCCTGGCGATACCCGAGCAGTCGGTCGACGCCCACCGCCATATCCGGCGGCCCGGCGATCGTGGCGACGGCCTTGCGACCGCTGTCGAGCAGGTACCGCACCGCGGCGCTGGCGCCGCCGATGTTGTCAGCGTCGACGTACGACAGCGCGGGGCCGCCAGCGGCCGGCCGGCCGCACAGCACGACCGGAATGCCAAGGCTCTCGTAGTCGAAGTCCAGCTTGCCGTGCATGGAGACGAACAGAGCACCGTCCACGTGGCCGCTGCGCAGGTATCTGGACACCGTGTATTGGTCGCGGGGTGAGTGCAGCGTCAGCATGACGAGCTGGAAATCGGCCAAGGACAACTCCCTGCTGACCGATCCGAGCATGCGGGCGAAGAACGGGTCGGCGAAAACCTTGACCGGTTCCTCACCCATGACCAGCGCGACGGACGCCGCTCGGCGACTCGACGGCGAGCGGGCGGCCCGGTTGCGCACGTAGCCGAGTCGGGTAATCGCCTGCTCGACCCTGTCCCTCGTCTGCGGCCGTACCCGTGCCGATCCAGTCAGCACGCGTGATGCCGTAGCCGACGAAACACCGGCGAGACGAGCGACATCCGCGAGCGTCGGGAGCTCGGTCGGATGCGGCATCGGATCTGTGACCGTCACCGTGCCCTCTCTTCAGCAGGTGTTCAGCGGGCCCCCCAGTGATCTCCATCGAGTTGTGCGATTCATTTTGAAACGTCTCTGAAACGTTCGCAATAGGCAGGTCGCTCGAAAATTTACAACGGCACCCCTCCGAAGCAAGGTTCAACCACCACAACCATCGGAACACGTGAAAGTTCCATTTCTCGATAGCGCTGCTGCCTCCGCTTTTACGATCCGCCGTACCGCGTTTACTTGACCGTTATAGTCGTCCGACTTAGCTTCCGGACGGCGCCTTCGCACCCCTCGCTTGTCCGCAAAGGCGCTGGCCGATGCGTTATCGCGACTTGATGGAGGTGCTTGCTGATGAGACTCTCGCTGAGAGGATCCCGCCGGACGATCATGGTGCTGGGGGCGGCGTTGTTGGCCGCGTTCGGGCTGGCCGTGGCCGGCGGCGCGGAAGCGGTCCCGGCTGCGGCGGCGAGCTCGTCGTGCGCCGCCGCCTACAGCGTGTCGACCGACTGGGGCAGCGGCTTCACCGCGAACCTGACCATCACCGACAACGGCACCGCGGCCATCACCGGCTGGACGGTGACCTACACCTACGCCGGCAACCAGACCCTCGC
>DATAZN010000613.1:0-1923 GCA_036272035.1 Mycobacterium sp.
CCAGCGCGGCCCGACACCGCGGCATCTCGGTGATCATGGTTCCGACCAATCTGCCCGGCATAGAAATTCGTCCGCTCTACGCATGGTCGGGGTATCGCACCAACGAAGTGTTCTTCGACGCGGTACGGGTGCCCGTCAGCAGCTTGATCGGGGAACTCAATCGAGGCTGGACCTACATCACCGGCGCGCTGGATCTCGAGCGAGGCGCGCTGACCAATGCGGGAGATCTGCGCCGCGCACTCGACGAGCTGACCGAGCTGGCTGGCCGGCCGCGACGCGACGGTTCGGTGCCTCTGCAGGTCGCCGGCTTCCGTCGCCGTCGCGCTCAGGCGGAAGCGGATGTCGAGGCGGCCATGCTGATGGGGTATCAGGCGGCCTCCCTGCTGGACAGCGGAGTGATCCCCAGCGTGGAGGTCAGCGTCGAGAAAGTGTTCAGCAGCGAGTTACGGCAACGGATTGCCGATTTGGCCATCGACCTGCTCGGTCCCGACGGCCTGTTGGCGTACCCCAGCCCGGGCGCGCCCGAGGACGGGAAATTCGAACGGCTCTATCGGGTGTCGCCGCTGATGCGGTTCGGCGGCGGCACCAACGAAGTCCTTCGCGACGTGATCGCGCAGCGTGGCCACGGCATGCCGTCCTACGGACGCTGATGGTGACGACACCGTGAAACTGTTACCCGATCAGGACGAGCGAGACCTGGCGTCGATGCTGTCGGCGCTGTTCGCCGCGGAGTGTCCCATAAGCCTGGTCCGCGAACTTCGCGACGCGGACCCACGCTCGATGCCGGCCCGGCTGTGGAAATCGTTGACCGACGCCGGCGCATTCGGCCTGTTGCTTCCGCAGGAATATGGCGGCGCCGGTGGCGCGCTATCGGACCTGGGCATCTTCTGCCTCGAGGCCGGCCGCGGCCTCTGCCCGACGATCGTGCACGGCACCGTGCAGGCCGCTCTGGCCATCCAGCTGCTCGGCGGACCCGCTCAGCATGCGGCGTGGCTGCCCTCGCTGGCCGATGGAAACATCAGTGCCACAACATGTTTATGGGGCCCACGTAATGCCGCGGTGACCACACCGACACTGCGTGTGCGTGCGGAGGCTTGGGGCGGCTGGCGACTCAGCGGCGCGGTCGATTTCGTCGCGGACGCCGACCTGGCCGATCACCTCGTCGTGTCGGCAGCTGCGGCGGGGGAGCGGGTTATGGCGTTCGTTGTGCCGTTGACCGCGGCGGGCCTGTGGATCGATCCGCTGCGGTTGATGGGCGGGCACCGCACATTCCGGATCGGATTCGACGATGTCGAGGTGATTGATCCGGCGGCGGTGCTGGACGGGGCCGATGGAGTGGGTCTAGCCGAACAAGACCTGCGCCGGATGGCCAACGCCGCAGTGGCGTTGCTGTCGCTGGACCTGGTCGGCGTCGGCGAGGCTGTGCTGCAGCGCACGGTCGATTACACGATGACGCGCAAGCAGTTCGGCCGCCCGATCGCGTCCTTTCAGGCCGCACAGCATCTGGTGGCGAATATGCATATCGCGCTGGCCGCGGCGCGGCTCGCCGCCCATTCGGCGGTCTTCTGGATCGGGAAGGGCCACACCGCCACCCGTCAGACCGCGATTGCCCGCATGCATGCGGCGACCGCGGCCAAACTGATCACGCTCGATGCGCACCAGTTGCACGGCGGCATGGGCTATATGGTCGAGACCGATTTGCATTTGTTCTCCGAGCGGGCCCGGGTGTTGTCGACGCTGGGCGGCGGGGCGGATGTCGCGGCGACGTGGCTGGAGGACGAGGCGTGAACGAACAGAGTCTGATCGACGCCGAATCGGCCTCACGGGTGGGAACGGTAGCGGCCACGGCAACGGGTGAAGTCAACCGGCGCGACTGGCAACGGTGGGCCGCGGCGGTCGGTGATCACAATCCACTGTGGTTCG
>DATAZN010000614.1:0-3953 GCA_036272035.1 Mycobacterium sp.
TGCGTCAGGCCCATCTCAATATACTGCGACGCCGACATAATCGCACTGGCCACGGCCACCTGAAGGGGCCAGCGCCCAACACCTTTTAGCACGCGCACTACTCTCTCCTTATCGTCGTGATCCATGTCGAGCGGCTCATAATGGTCATCCAGGGCGGCGCGGTCACGACAGTGAAGTGGATCTTCTTCACGCGAAACTCCATGATGAACCCGCTCGCTTCTCCGGTGGCATCGGCATCTCCTCCCTTTATCCGCTTCCGGGTAGCCTGTACCGCACTGAGAGATGCGCCACCATGCCGCGACGTTCTGGGGTGATCATCCCAGTTCCATGCTAACGACACTACTGCTGGATGAGAAGCCCTCCGCAGACTCTGTCAAAAAGGCGCGAAACGCTGCAAACAGAATCGGATAAGAATATTCTGGGCGATGTGGCCCACTCTGTCATGAGATGCTCGGAGCGAGGTTGAGATGGGACGGGTGAGGGTCCGATCCCGATCCCTCCAAGCGAAAGATCGCGGACCGACAAGCGGATTCGATGGCGCCAGGCTCGGACTTGGAAGTGGCAACGTAGGCGTGGCCCACACAACGATGGCCAACGTGGTAATGAAGTGATGGAGGTAGCGAGTACAGCTATGCACTACGACGTGGTGGGTTTGGGTGCGGCCTCTCAGCTGGCCATGTTGTTGCGCCCCTGAAAGAGATTGGTTTTGTGGTCGAATGCTTCTGCGGCATACCGGCCCTCGTGGAACAGCGCGTTGACCACAGTGAAGAATCCGAATCCGTCGGCGGCCCATAACTCCGCCGCACGCCGGACATAAGCACGGATTCCGTCACCGGCAGTGGTTGATTTGGCCCACGGTGCCCTCAAAGGAGATCGCCCGCATCAGCAGGGATCTGAATACCGACCGCGTGCAGCAGGGCATTGGGCGTCAGCAGTTGGTCTCGTCGCCGGGCCAGAACTCACCCGGGTGAAACAAGGTTCGGGTGATGACGGCTCACCCCGCCGGGCAGCAGACTGAAGCCAGTTCAACGTCTCAAAGTCGATATACCTGGCGCCGGGTGTCGTCGCCAAGGCTACAAGTCTTCTTGCCGGGCAAAGGCGGAAATGGCCCAGCAGGAGTCGCCGAGATTGATTAGCAGAGGGGTCTCACTATGCACTTCGATTCCAAGAAGGTCATTGTTGTCGGCGGCAGCGCCGGTATGGGTCGGCAGGTCGCCGTTGATATCGTGCGACACGGCGGCAGCGCAGTGATCGTCGGCCGGTCGAAAGACCGTGTTGATGACACTGTGACCGAACTGACCGGTGGGGGTGGCCAAGCCTGGGGAATCACTGCCGAGTTGACGGATCGCAGCGCGGTCGCGGATGTGCAGCGTGCGCTTTCTGAGCATCACGGCGATGCGACACTGCTGGTCAACGCGGCCGGATTCTTCATCCCCAAGGCGTTTCTTGACTACGACCCGCAGTTCTACGACTCGTACATGGAACTGAACTATGCGCTGTTCTTCCTGACACAGACCGTCGTTGCGGGCATGATCGCCAAGGGTGAGGGCGGCTCGATCGTCAACATCGGCAGCATGTGGGCGCATCAGGCGATCGGTCTGACCCCGTCGTCGGGATACTCGATGCAAAAGGCCGGCCTGCATGCGCTGACCCATAACCTCGCCATCGAGCACGCCGAGCATCAGATTCGGGTCAACGCGGTGGCGCCGGCCGTCGTCAAGACCCCGCTCTACGAGGGCTTCATCCCCAAAGACGAGATCGACGCCACCTTAGACACTTTCGCGCCACTTCATCCGCTGGGACGAGTCGGCACTCCGGCAGACGTGGCCAACGCCGTCACCTATCTGCTCTCTGATGAGGCCAGTTGGGTCACCGGCGCGATTCTCAACGTCGACGGCGGCATCATGGCCGGCCGCAATTAATCCAACAACGAGGCGAGACTTGCCGAAATGCCAAGCGCACCATCATAAAGTCTGCGCGAACGAAGGAGATCAGATGTCACACGAATACAGCAAGAACCCTGCCGCGGTTGATGCGCTGAGCCCCGAGCAATACCACGTCACCCAGGAGAACGGCACTGAGCTTCCGTTCACCGGCGAGTACTGCGGCAACCACGAACCCGGCATCTACGTCGACATTGTTTCTGGTGAACCGCTTTTCGCCTCGGTGAACAAGTTTGACAGTGGAAGTGGCTGGCCCAGCTTCACCCGGCCGATCGACGCGGACCTCGTGGTTGAGAAGCGCGACCGCAGCCATTTCATGGAACGGATCGAGGTGCGGTCAACTCACGGGGATAGTCATCTGGGCCACGTGTTCTCCGACGGCCCACCAGAAGCGGGCGGCTTGCGCTACTGCATTAACTCGGCATCGCTGCGATTCATCCACCGCGATGACCTGGAAGCCCAGGGTTATGGGCAATATCTACGCTTGTTCACGGTAGATATATCGAAGCAACGCCAAAGCGCCGACGAGCAGCAATCATGACCGACGACAACAAGATCGCCGTTCTCGCCGGTGGCTGCTTCTGGGGCATGGAGGACCTGTTCCGGGAGCAGCCCGGAGTGGTGTCCACCCGTGTCGGCTACACCGGCGGCAGCAACACGCATCCCACCTACCGCAATCACCCCGGCCACGCCGAGGCGCTCGAAATCACCTACGACCCAGACGAGACCGATTACCGGGCGCTGCTGGAATTCTTCTTCCAGATCCACGATCCGACCACCAAGAACCGTCAGGGCAACGATGTCGGAACCAGTTACCGGTCAGCGATTTTCTATCTGGACGACGAGCAAAAGCAAATCGCAATGCACACCATCGCCCACATCGAGAATTCAGGGCGGTGGCCCGGCACAGTTGCCACCGAGGTCAACCCGGCCGGCGAGTTTTGGGAAGCCGAATCCGAGCACCAGAACTACCTGCAACGCTACCCATCCGGCTACACCTGCCACTACATCCGTCCCGAGTGGACGTTACCCAACCGCGGCGACGGTGTTGGCGCGGACGCGGCCAGTGCAGAACATGCCAAGCCCGCAGGGTGATCGCATGGGCCCGCTAACTCGGGACACCGATCCCACAATGTCACCGGATTGGCAGGTGCTGTTGAGCGGGTACGCGCCGGTGGCGCTCTATGCCGCCGTATGTGTCTCAGGATGGGTTTTACCGCGGCCCAGCAATCGGCGAGCGGCGGTGACGGGATGACGCAGAACGCGAATCTGGCTGCCCTGTCGGCGGCGGGGGTGTCGGTCTGGCTGGATGACTTGTCTCGCAACCTGCTGCAATCCGGCAAGCTGCAGCAACTGATCGACACGAGAAGCGTTGTCGGCGTGACCACTAACCCCTCCACCTTTGAGCGCGCACTTACACACGGCCGCGCCTACGATGGCCAGATCGCCGGGCTGACGGCCCGTGGTATCGACATCGACACCGCAGTCCGCACGGCGATCACCGACGACGTCCGGGCGGCCTGCGATGTGCTGCGCCCGCAGTGGGAGGCCTCCGACGGCGTCGACGGAAGAGTGTCCATTGAAGTCGATCCGTCGCTGGCGCACAACGCCGATGCGACAGTCACGCAGGCCATAGAGTTGGCCAAGATCGTCGACCGGCCCAACGTGTTCGTCAAAATACCGGCCACCGCCGCGGGGCTGCCCGCGATCACCGCGACGCTGGCCAAAGGTGTCTCAGTCAACGTGACGCTGATCTTTTCCGTCCAACGGCACCGAGCGGTGATGAATGCCTACCTGGCCGGCATCGAAGCCGCCCAGCACGCGGGCGCTGATCTATCTCAAATTCATTCGGTAGCATCACTTTTCGTATCGCGTGTGGACACCGAAGTCGACAAGCGCCTCGAGGCGATCGGTACCGATGAGGCACTCACACTGCGGGGGCAGGCGGGCGTCGCCAACGCGCGATTGGCCTACGCGGCCTACCAGCAGGTCTTCGAAACCGAGCCACGA
>DATAZN010000615.1:0-23567 GCA_036272035.1 Mycobacterium sp.
TCGACCGCGGCGCGGATCACCGCGATCATGTCGGCTTTGGACCCAGAAGGTCCGAAGCCTCGACTCATGCCCATGCAGCCCAAGCCGATTGCCGAGACCTCGAGGTTGTCGCCAAGGATGCGCTTGTCCATGTGTTACTCCCCTCGAGACGGTGGCAGGTCGACCAGTTCGGCCAACCGGGCGCGGTGGCGATAGGCGGTTCCGAACGCCAACTGGTCGCTCTTAGCCCGCTTCAGGTAGAGATGCGCCGGGTACTCCCATGTCATCCCGATGCCACCGTGCAACTGGACGCATTCCTCCGCGGCGTGCACCGCGGCGCCGCTGCAGTAGGCCTGCGCCACGGTCGCCGCGATCGATGCGTCCGTATCTTGTCGGGCGCAGGTGTCGGCCGCGTACCGGGCCGCCGCCGCAACGGAATTGAGCTCGACCCACAGATCTGCGAGCCGATGCTTGATGGCCTGGTAGGAACCGATGGCTCGGCCGAATTGCTTGCGCTGCTTGGCATAAGCAACCGTCGCCTCGAAACACCACTGCGTGACGCCTAATTGTTCGGACGCGAGTAGTGCGGCGCCCGTCTCGAGGGCCGTCGCGATGGCGGCATCGGCGACAGCGGTACCGACACGTGATGACGGGGCATCGGAAAAGTCGACATTTGTCAGGGGTCTCGTCATATCCAGAGCGAGTATCGGCGACACGGTGACGCCTGCGGCGTCGCGTGCGACGGTGTGCAACTCCAGCCCATCGGCACCGGCCACCGGCACCACCAGCACGTCGGCCTCACCCGCACCGGCGACGCTGGTGATCCGTCCGGTCAAGCCGTTACCGGCGGCGCTGACGCCGGCAATCGCATCACCGGGCGCGGTGGACAGCGGCACCGCCAGCGCAGCAGTCAGCGACCCCGCCGCCAACCCCTTGACCGTGTCGGTGTCCCCGCCGTGCAACAGCGCGACGGTCGCCAGTACGGCGCTGGACAGAAACGGCACCGGCGCGACGGCGCGGCCGATCTCCTCCATGACGACGGCTGCCTCACGGGCGCTTGCACCCGCACCGCCGAGCTGCTCGGGGACCAACAGGCCGGCCATCCCCAGCTCGGCCGCCAGCGTATGCCAGACACCGGAAAAGTCTTGCGACGCAGCGTCGTAGATGCCTGCTACCGCTTCCGGCGGGCATCGGTCGGCGAACAGGCGACGCACGCCGTCCCGCAATGCTTCTTCGGTGTCGGAGTACAGCAGATCGCTCATTTGTCCAAATCCTTGAATGCGATGTCCTTGTCGACCCGGTGTTCCGGCGGCAAGCCGAGGATTCGCTCGGCGATGGTGTTGCGCAGGATCTCCGATGTGCCGCCCTCGATCGAGTTGCCTTTCGCTCGCAGGTAGCGGTACCCGGGCTCGCGCCCGGTAAAGTCAACCCCCTCGGGTTGACGCATCGTCCAGTCGTCGTATTGCAATCCCTCTTCCGGATGTAACTCGATCTCAAACCCCGAAACCGCTTGCGCCAGACGGGCAAACGCCACCTTCATCCCGGCGCCCTCGGGCCCGGGCTGACCCACGGCCATACGCTGGCGCAGCCGCAGGGCGGTCAACCGAATAACTTCGGCATCCACCCACAGCCGCATCAGCTCGTCGTGCATCGCCGGGTTGCGCAGCTGCGGTTGGGCCCGCCAGGCGTCGGTGACCTTGCCGATGATCCCGCTTTCACGTGTGCCGCCGACCATTGAGCCGATGGCAACACGTTCGTTGTTCAGCGTGGTGGTCGCGACCTTCCAGCCGCCGCCCTCAGGGCCGAGGCGGTTGGCGTCAGGCACCCGGACATCGGTGAGAAAGACTTCGTTGAACTCAGCTTCGCCGGTGATCTGCCGTAGCGGCCGGACGTCGACCCCGGGATCGGTCATGTCGCAGACGAAGTAGGTCAGGCCTTGATGCTTGGGGACCGCCGGATCGGTCCGTGCGACCAGGATCGCCCGCTGGGCTTTCTGCGCGCTCGACGTCCACACCTTCTGCCCGTTGACGATCCAGTCGTCACCGTCACGCACCGCGCGGGTGGAAACCCCGGCCAGGTCGGATCCAGCGCCCGGCTCACTGAACAACTGGCAGTAGAAGTGCTCTCCGGTGAACAACGGCCGCAGGAACTTTCGCTGTTGCTCCGCAGTGCCGAAGGCGGCAATGGTCGGCGCCGCCATGCCCATCCCGATGCCGTTGTGCGGTCCGCCTCCCGGCGGCGCACCCGCCGCGGCGAGGTCGGCTTCGACCTGCGCCTGAAAGCCTCGCGGCAGGTCCAGCCCGCCGGAACCGGGCGGGAAGTACACCCAGGCCAGTCCCGCATCGAACCGAGCAGCCAGAAATTCACCTGCATCGCCTGCCGGGTCGTGCTCGTCCAGCAGCGTCCGCACCCGAGCGTGCAGATCCTGCGCAACCGCCTGCTCGTCGACGCTCATCGGAATTCCCCCGCGTTGCCGAGTATTTGACCGCCGTCGATCACCAAGGTGTCGCCGGTGATCCAGCTCGCCTCGTCCGACACCAGGAAGGCGACCGCAGCTGCCACGTCAGGGGTTTCACCGATGCGTCCCAACGCCGTTCGCTGCGAGACGAACCCTTCGTTGTCCTTCCACAGCGCTTCGGCGAGCTTGGTCCGAACCACGCCCGGGCAGATGGCATTCACCCGGACCCGCGGCGAGAGTTCCAGTGCCAGTTGCTTGGTGACGTGGATCAGCGCAGCCTTGGTGGCGTTGTACATACCCATGTTCGGCGACTGGTGCATGCCGCCGATCGATGCGGTGTGAACGATCGTGCCACCATGCTCGACCATCCACGCCTTGGCCGCCAGTGAGGTCCACAGCAGTGGCGCCCAGAGATTGACTTCAAAAGTCTTCGCGAAGCGGGCGTGATCCTGGTCGATCAGCGGACCGTACGCTGGATTGGTGCCCGCATTGTTGACCAGAATGTCGATGCTGCCGAACCGGTCGAGTGTCAGATCGACGCACTGCCGTGCGGCCTCCTCGTCCACCGCGTGGGCGGCCATTCCGATGGTGTTGCCGCCGACCTGCTCGGCCGCCTCGTCCGCGCTCTCCTGCTTGCGCGAGGTGAGCACGATGTTCGCCCCTGCAAGCGCCAGCCGTTGTGCGATAGCCAACCCGATCCCCCGGGAACCTCCGGTGATGATCGCGGTGCGGCCGTTCAGGTTTGGTGTGGTCATAGCGCCTCCATCAGGCTGTGCTGGTAACGGCGCATGCCGCGCAGCCAACGGTCGTAGTCGGTGCCTTTGTGCCGGTACATCTCGAGAACTGCCGGATGCGGGAGGATCAAGAACCGCTCCTCCTCGACGGCCGCCAGCACGATCTCTGCGACGTCCGCCGGCTCGATCACGTCGCCCGCGCTGGTGACCGCACGGGTTGCCAGGCGGGCCAAGGGATCTTCGGACTCCCCCGGCGAATGCAACAGGTTGGTGTTGACTCCCATCGGGCACAGACAGCTGACCCGCACGCCCTGGTCGCCGAAGGTGATGTTCAACCACTCCGCGAATCCGACCGCGGCATGCTTGGTCACCGAGTAGGTCGCCGACCCGAGCTGAGTGAGCAGCCCGGCGGCCGACGCGGTGCTGACGAAATAGCCTTCGCCGCGTTCGACCCATCCGGGCATCAGCAGTTGCGCTGCGCGGATGTGGGCCCGCAGGTTGACGTCGATGGACTGATCCCATTCATCCTCGGTGACGTCCAAGCCTGACACTCCGGTGATGCCCGCATTCGCGAAATACAGGTCGACGGGTCCGAACTCGTTTTCTGCCAGCGCGATCAACTGCTTGATGTGCTCGGTGTTGGAGACATCGCCGCCGGAAGCGACGGCCGTGCCGGGCCGGTCGGCGTTGATTCCGCTTGCCACGGCATCGGCAGCCTGCGAATTTATATCGGCGACAACGACCCTGGCATCCTGGTGCGCCAGCTTGGCGGCCAGCGCCGCCCCGATACCGTTACCGCCGCCAGTGACGATAGCGACTTTGTCGGCAACTTTCACGACCGATTCCTTTCTTCTTTGAACAGCAACCGGACAATCCATCCCCGGGTGTCGGCCGGGTCGATCACGTCGTCGAGTTCGAAAGTGGTGGCCGAGGTGAGTGCCTTGCCATGCTGATAGGCGGCCTCGACCAGTTTGTCGAACAGATTCTGCCGCTCGACCGGGTCGGCGACGGCGGCCAATTCCTTGCTGAACCCCAGCCGGACGGCGCCCTCGAGACCCATGCCGCCGATCTCCCCGGTCGGCCAGGCAACAGTGAACTCCGGGGCGTGAAAAGAGCCCCCGGCCATCGCCATCGCGCCCAGCCCGTAGCCCTTGCGCAGGATGACCATCCCGAGCGGCACCGTCAGCCGTGCCCCGACGATGAACAGCCGACTGAACCGCCGGACGGCGGCGTCGACTTCGGCATCCGGGCCAACCATGAAGCCCGGCGTATCGCATAGCGAAATGATCGGCAGCCCAGCCGATTCGCAGAGCGTCAAAAAGTCGGCCATCTTGTCCGCGGCCTCGGCGTCGATGGCTCCGCCGAGATGATGACTGCTGTTGGTGACCAACCCGAACGCCACACCTTCGACTCGGACCAGCGCGGTGATCATGCCGACTCCGTAGTCGGCCCGCAGCTCCAAAACGGATCCGACGTCGGCGACCGAGTCGATCGCGTGGTGCACGTCGTAGGCCCGTAACCGGTTCTCCGGCACGACATGTCGTGCCCGCCTCGGATCGGGAGCCTCCCAGTCGGCCAGCCTGCCGGTGAAATAGGACAGGTACTGCTTGGCCAGCGACACCGCATGCGCCTCGTCGCGGGCGGCCAATCCGATGACTCCGTTGCGCCGCTGCACGTCGATGGGGCCGATATCCTCCGGCCGGTATTGGCCGAGCCCGCCGCCTTCGATCATCGCCGGACCACCCATGCCGATGTTGGCGTCGGGAGTCGCGATGATGACGTCACAGGTGCCGGCCAGCGCCGCGTTACCGGCAAAGCAACGCCCGGACACGATCGATACCAGCGGCACCTGCCCGCTGAGGGCGCCCAGCGTGCGGAACGTTGGCACGTCAAGGCCGGCCACGCTGGCGACGTCGGTGTCGCCCGGCCGGCCACCGCCGCCTTCGGCGAACAAGACCACCGGCAGCTTTCTGCGGCCGGCCAACTCGAAGACCCGATCGGTTTTGGCGTGGTTGCGCATGCCCTGCGTCCCGGCGAGCACGGTGTAGTCATAAGACAGCACGGCGGTCTCGACGCCACCGATTCTCGCCACCCCCGCGACCAACCCGTCGGCCGGGGTGTTGGCGATCAGGTCATCCTCCGAGCGCCGGCTGCGCTGCGCGGCCACCGCCAACGCGCCGTACTCCGCGAAGCTTCCCGGATCCACCAGTTCGGCGATGTTCTCGCGGGCCGTGCGACGATTCTGGTTGTGCCGCTTGGCGATCGCCTTAGGACGACCCTCGTCGAGGGTGAGCAAATGCCGACGACGAACCTCCTCGAGGTCGGCACGTCGCCGGTCCAGGTCGAGTGCGGCGACGTCTTCGGCGCCGGCGCTGTCGCCGGTGCGGGTGAACACCACCACGGGGTCTCCCGTTCCGATCACCTGCCCGGCCGTCACCAAAGCCCGGACCCTGCGCACCGCGTCCGGCGCCGTCAACACATGTTGCATTTTCATGGCCTCGAGCACTGCCAGTGGCGCGCCTGCGGGGAACTCGGCTCCTTCGGGCGCAACCTCGATCACAGTGCCAGCCAGCTGCGCACGCAGCACTTCCTCACCCGCATACAGTTCCAGCGGCGCGAGTCGGGGCTCATGACGGCGAGACTGCACGGCGACGACGAAGGCGGAAAGGTTGTCGTCGATAAAGTCGGTGGTGACCATTCCGGTGTGGATATTGCTGTGCGACAGCACTTCCCGCAAGAACCCGGCGTTGGTGCGAATTCCTTCGACGCCGAATTCAGCCAAGGCCGTCTGCGCCTTGCGCACCGCGGCGGAAAACGACGATCCTCGTACCCGGGTGATCACTTTGGCCAGCAACGAGTCATAGCGTGGGCTCGGTGTCAGTCCGGGACGCCCGAAGGTGTCGACCCGCACGCCGGGTCCGCTGGGCGGCGAAAACACCGTGAGGGTGCCCGCGGCGGGCAGGACTGACCCGTCGGCCTCCATGGTCTCCATGTTGACCCGCGTCTGGATCGCGATACCGCGGACCGCGGCGAGCGCACCGACGACTTCGTTGCCGTCGGCGACGATCCCGGCCGGCAACCTCAGCTGGTGAAACGACGCGCCCTGGGCGATTCTCAACTGCACGGCTACCAGGTCGACGCCGGTGACTTCTTCGGTCACCGTGTGCTCCACCTGGATCCGCGGGTTGACCTCGAGGAACACGAACTGCTCACCGGTCACCAGGAATTCGACCGTGGCGATTCCACGGTAATCCGCCTGCGCGCACAGCCGAGCTGCTGCCCGGTGCAGCTCACGACGCAGTGCTGGCGAAATACCCTGTGCCGGCGCGATTTCGACTAACTTCTGGTGGCGGCGCTGGATACTGCAGTCCCGGTCGCCCAGTGCGAGCGCGCGCGACGGCGTTGCGACGATCTGCACCTCGATATGCCGCGCGTCGGCCAGATGCGCCTCGGCAAAGAGTGCCGGATTGCCGAAGCCGAGTTGCGCCTCTGCGGCGCACTGCCGGTAGGCGTCGTCAATCCGGTCGACGCTGTGGACCATTCGCATGCCGCGACCGCCACCGCCGGCAAGCGCTTTGATCACGATCGCGCCATCGTGGGCGGCGGCGAAGGCGCGGATGTCGTCGACGCTGCTGGGTCCGTCGGTGGCCGGCAGCACCGGCACGCCGGCCGCTGTCGCCGCACGCCGGGCCGCCGACTTGTTGCCGAACAGTTCGAGCGCGGCGACGTCGGGCCCGACGAACGTGTATCCCGCGGCCGCACACGCCTGCACGAAAGCGGACTGTTCGCTGAGGAACCCGTAACCGGGGTGGATCAGCTCGGCGCCGGAGTCCTTGGCCGCCGCCAGGATCGCTGCGTGGTCGAGGTATGCGGCCGGGCCGGCGCCGGGCAGAGCGATCGCTGCGTCAGCCGCCTGCACGTGCGGACTGTCGGCGTCGTCCTCGGCGTATACGGCGACCGTGTCGAGCTCCAACTCGGTTGCCGTGCGGATGATTCGGAGCGCGATCTCACCGCGGTTAGCGATCAGCAGGCGCGTCACGTCCGGTCCTTCTTGAGGTCGACCCCTGTGGGATTCAGCGTCAATCCCGATCCCATCATGCCGCTCTCGCGATTACCTGACTATTGGCCCCCAGATCGCAGGAGAACTAGTAGTTTCATTGCCACCGGCGATGTCAAGGAAAAGGGCCATGAAGCACTACATCTTCGCGGGGCTGGCGGCTGTGCTTGCCGCCGGAGCGCTGATTGGTTCAGCGCCGCAGGCCAACGGGGGCTGCCAGTACGGCGGAATCGCCGTCAGCAGGGGCGATGGAGCCATCCAGCCCGACGGCACCTGGCAGCGTTGCGTGCTATTCAACCCGATAAACAACGGCTCATCCCGCTACCTCTCGCCTAACAAACGCTGCGACCAGATGGGGCCTGACTTACACCCGTGGGGCCTGGCCTTCAACGACCCACCGACGCACATCGATGATTGAGTTAATACCCCCTTCGGTAAAGGACAAGATGACGAAGCGATACATGACCGCAGCCCTAGGAGCCGCTCTGGTGACCGCGGGGCTGACCGCCACGGCGCCCACCGCGAGCGCAGGATGCCTGGACCCAGGATGGGGAGCGCACCCATTCGCGCAGATGTGCGACAGTCCCGTCGACCAGGACGGCTTGTGGGAGCGTTGTCTGTCATATCACGACGGCGGGCCGTACACCCCCACCGAAACCAACTGCTACACCATGAGCGCGGGTGATCCTCCGAAGGAGGGCGACCCCATCCTGCAGACGCCGCCAACACACATCGACCCGTAGCGGGCCGCTCAGGCTACGAGCGTAGCCGCGACCCCGTGTTCACCTGAGTTTGTGCGCGCCGCGTTGGAGTCCGCCGCGCATCGGGTGCGCAGCGGCCAGGCAAGCTGACGGAGATAGCCGGGCGGCTCGGCTTCGTCGATGCCGTACTGTGCCGGCCAGCGGTCGGCGGGCAGGTACAGGGTCCCGAACAAGGCGTCCAGAATCGGGAACTCTCCGGCGTAGTTGGTGTTGTAGGCGCGCGGTTCACGAGCGTGATGCCAGTGGTGGAACTGCGGGGTGGCGATCAACCACCGCACGGGGCCAAAGTTCATCCGCACGTTGGCGTGGATGAAGATGGCCTGCACCGTGATGAGGATGACGAACGCGCCGAGACTGACCCGACCGAAGCCCAACGCGTAAAGCGGCAGCACCGCAGCAGAGCGACCAAAGGTCTCGTCCAGCGGGTGCAGGTGATTGGCGGCAAGCCAATCCAAGTCGCGGATGCTGTGATGCACCCGGTGGAACCGCCACAGCAGAGGTACCTCATGCGCGGCGCGGTGCCCTGCATATCCGCCGACCGTGGTGATGGCGAATCCCGCCACGATCTGCACCCAGGTTGGACTCGTCGCGATACCGAGACGCAGCGGTGCGGGCACGAACGCGCGCAACGCGCTGCCCACCACGACCACCGAGACGACCAGCCCGACCTTCAACGCGGCACCGTTGACCAGATAGTGCACCAGGTCGGTACGCCACCCCCGGCGCAGCACTCGACGGGGGTGCAGCCCGAAAAGCCGCTCGAGGGGGATGAAGATCACGGCAGCAATCGCCAGTCCGAACAAGACATTGCTGCGCACGCTGAGCGCAGCCAGGACCACCAAAGCAGTCAGCGACGCCAACACCGCGCCGCTGGCACCGACTTGTGTACCCGGTCCATTCACCGCGACGTGCACGCTCTGCGCCGACGGCTCCGCGGCGACCGGACCCGTACTGGCAGAACTGGTCTTGGCCAGCCGCCCCCAACCCGCCAGCACCGAGGACGCCAACACGATGCCAAATCCACCGACGGCCAAGTTCTGCGTGGCAAACGCGATGGCAACCATGACAATCCCCGATTGCACTGCCAGCCCAGCCACATTCAGCGATCTGCGTCCGGCAAGCAACCGATAACCCTGGAATCCGACCAACACTGTCGCCACAAGCAGCAACAGCATCGATAACCCCATGCCGCGGCCTGGATGTGAGCGCGCCAGACCGCCAGTCACGGCGACGGCGGTCAGGAGCGCGGCCATCTCGGCGGCGTGCAACAACACCATGGCTACCACCACACGGCGTCCGTGCATGTCGTTCAGCATGCCCCTCGCGGCTAAGAAAAAAGTGAGGACGGGTAATCCCGGATTGGCCACGCCCCGAACACACATCGACCCGTAGCGGGCCGCTCTGGACTGAGCGTCGAGGGAGAAACCACATCGAAATTGTGCGTGGACCCAACCGGTTCGCTGGAGTAATTTCAGCTGGGTGTCAATCAACCGTCGCAAGGTCTTGGGTGGAGCGGGTCTGGCCGGCGCGGCAGCCGCCACCGGCGTGGGCGTCGATCACCTTGTCTCCGGCTATCGCACCGATAAGGAAGTGTCGCTGGCCGATGATGCGGCACGCTTCGGCGATCCCCGCATACCCGCCGAGACCATCACCTCGCAATCGCATCTGTTCCATCTCGGCGCTCAGCCGTTCAGCAGTTTCGACGGAGGCAAATTTCAGCAGGCGGACGAGGACAATTTTCCGATCCTCAAAGGTCAAGCCGCTAGCATCGTGTTGCTCACGTTGCAGCCCGGCGGTATTCGCGAACCGCACTGGCACCCCAGCGCGTGGGAGATCAACATCGTCAGCAAAGGAGTCGCCAGCTGGGCTCTCGTCGACGGGAACGGCAACCACGAAAGCCTCGACCAAAAGGTCGGCGACGTGGTGTTCGCACCCCAGGGTTCCTTCCACTACTTCGAAAACCGGGGCCCGGGTGACATGACGATAGTCATCGTGCAGAACACCAGTGCGCCCGAGGCCAAAGACAACATCGGCATCGGCGAGTCGATCAGCAGACTTCCACCTCGGGTTTTGTCCGCCATCTTCGGCGTTCCGGAAAAGACCTTCAACTCCTTCAAGAAGATCGACCAAGCGATCGTCGTCCTGCGATCGCATTAGCTGACATGCCCTGCAGCCAAGGAAGATTCGATGACTGATGACGCCGAGCGCTTCGGTGATCCCCGCATACCCGATGAGACGATCACCTCGAAATCGCACCTGTTCCAGCTAGGCGCCCTGCCTGCGGCCACGTATGACGGTGGCACACAGCAGCAGGCACACGAGCAGAACTTTCCGATACTCATCGGTCAACAGGCCAGCATCCAGCTGATCACGTTGCAGCCCGGCGGTATTCGCGAACCGCACTGGCATCCCAGCGCGTGGGAGATCAATCTGGTCACCAAAGGCGTCGCATTCTGGGTCCTCATCGACGGAAACGGCAACCACGAGAGTTTCGAGGCCCACGTCGACGACCTCGTGTTCGCACCCCAAGGGTCTTTGCACTACTTCGAGAACCTCGGCACCGAAGATCTGGACGTGCTGATCATCCAGAACTCCAGCGCAGCAGAAGACAAAGACAACATCGGCATCGCCGAGTCGTTGAGTCAGCTTCCGCACCAAACGTTGTCCGCCGTCTTCGGCGTTCCCGCAGAGACATTCGACAAGTTCAAGAAATTCGACAACGCGATCACCATCCTGCGATCGCACTGAAAATTCACTCCATCAGCGTCGCGGCGAGAGTGCCGCCCAGCTGGTAAGCCCGCTCTCGGGCACCGGCGCCGATCACGCCGGTGATCTCCAATGCATCAGCGGCCTTGGCCAGTGACAGTCCGGTGGCGACCTTCTCCACCGACGACACCGCACCGACGGTGTCGTTATTACCGTGCACCCAAACGCCGTACGGCCGGCCTGCCACGTGATCCAGCGTCGGGTAATACACGGTGTCGAAGAAATGCTTGAGCGCCCCGGACATGTATCCGAGGTTGGCCGGGGTACCGAACAGGTAGCCGTCCGCATCGAGCACGTCGGGAACGGTGGCCGCCAGGGCTGGCCGCGCTACCACTTCCACGCCTTCGATGTCAGGGTCGTTGGCCCCGGCCAGCACCGCTTCGAGGAGCTCACGGGTGGCCGGCGATGGAGTGTGGTGGACGATCAGCAGCGTTTTACTCATTCGCGACCCTGTAGCTCGACGGCTTTCTTCATGGCTTCTCGTGCACGGCTTCGATCTCCCGCGTAGTCGTAGGCACGGGCCAGCCGGTACCAGCGACGCCAGTCGTGCGGATCGATATCCAGTTCGGTGCGGACGGTGTCGAAAAGTGCGTCGGCCGCATCGCGTTCGATGCGGCCCGACGGCCGTCTCGGCAACGCGCTCACGTCGAGATCCATGCCGTCTTCGGCAGCCAGACGGGCCAGCTTCTGATGGGCGAGGCCGGCGCGCAGCGTGGCGATCATCGCCCACAAGCCGATGGCGGGCAGGATCAACAGCGCGCCGCCCAACGCGATCGCGACGGCACGCCCTGAGCAGATCATCAGCACGGCGGCCCGGCCGAGCAGCACGAGATACACCACCAACGCCGCGCACATGAACGCGATCGTCAGTTGAATTCGCACACCTCGCGACGTTTCGGTCATTGCAGGTTGAGTAGCGATTCAATTCCTATTGTCAGGCCCGGATGTTCGGCGACCCGCCGAACCGCCAGCAGCACACCGGGTACGAACGACGTGCGGTCGATGCTGTCGTGCCGGATAGTGAACGTCTCCCCCAGGGTTCCGAACAACACTTCCTGGTGCGCCACCAGCCCGGCCAGTCGCACCGAATGCACCGGCACGCCATCGACGTCCGCGCCGCGGGCCCCCGGCAGGCTGGTGCTAGTGGCATCCGGGCTGGGCGGCAAGCCTTTTCGCGCCTCGGCGATCAGCGCCGCGGTGCGGGCGGCGGTCCCCGAAGGCGCATCAGCCTTCTGCGGATGATGCAATTCGATCACTTCGACTGACTCGAAAAACGGCGCGGCCTGCTTGGCAAAATGCATCGACAACACCGCGCCGATGGCGAAGTTCGGCGCGATCAGCACCGATACGCTGGGTTTGGCGGCCAGCCATGACCGAACTTGCTGCAGCCGTTCATCGGTGAAGCCGGTGGTCCCCACGACCGCGTGAATACCGTTGTCGATGAGAAACTCGAGGTTCGCCATGACGACGTCGGGGTGGGTGAAGTCGATGGCAGCTTCGGTGTTGCTGTCGGTCAACAGGTTCAGCGGATCACCGGCGTCGACTTCCGCGGACAAGCTCAGATCCTCGGCGGCCGCCACCGCCTGCACCATGGTCGCGCCGACTTTGCCCTTCGATCCCAGCACCGCTACCCGCATGGTGTAACCCTAGACGGGTCGTCAGGGTAGCAATCGTGGCTGCCCGATCTTGACGACTGTTAGGATCCGGAAAGGTTTTTCGGCGACAGCCGGTCACGCACTCCGTTCACTCACCCATTCGTAATCGTGCGTTCACCAGCAGAAGTGGGCAAACGCACACGAAGAAAGAACCTCCTGTGATACCCACCAACAGTGCCCGACGCACTGAGCAGCTTTACGAAAGGAACCGGATCATGACGATCACACGCGGCTTTGCCGCTGGCGCGATGCTCGCCGGTCTCGCCCTGGTAGTTACGGCTCCCGTGTCCACCGCGGACCCGCTGAACGGCCATTACATCGAGACCGAGACCTATCCGGACGGTCACCAGGTGCACAGCGACTGGTTCATCACCCCCTGTGGAGACGGCTGCGCCTCGATCAAAGAGCTGGGTCAGGCGAACCTGGTGAACGGGCAGTGGACGCTTGACGGCAAGGGCGGCGTTTCCTGCGAAGAGGGTGGCGACGTCCGCGACGCGATCAACTTCCACTACACGTGGGATCCGAACACGCTGGACGGCACCGTGCAGATCACCAACAACGTGCAAGCTTGCGGCAACCCGCAGGGCTACACGGAGACCAACAAGCTGCACCTGCAGCTGGCGCCCTAAGCGTCGATCACGACGCGGCCACCGGTCGCGCGTGAGACGCACACCAGCATCTCGCCGTCGGATTCCGCGAGTCGACCTCGACGGTCGACGTGCCCGCTGAGCACTTTGACCTTGCAGGTCCCGCAGAAGCCTTGCCGGCAGGAGTGCGCCGTCGTCGGATCGGTGTCGAGCATGACGTCGAGCGCCGAGCGGTTGGCGGGGACGTCGAGCACCCGCCGCGAGCGGGCGAGCTCGAGTTCGAACGGCGTACCGTCGACCACCGGCGCCGGGCTGAACCGCTCGTAGTGCAGCGGCGCGTTCGCGTGCTTGTCGCGAGCGATGCGCACCGATTCCAGCATCCCGCTCGGCCCGCAGACGTAGACCGCGGTGGTAGGTGTCGCACCGACTAGCAGATCGTCGGCCGTGGCGAATCGGCCGCGCTCGTCGTCGGCCCACACGGTTACCCGGTCCGGAACCAGCGAGATCACCTCGTCCAGCAGCGGCATGTATTCCCGGCTGCGGCCGGCATAGACTGCGCGCCAATTCATTCCGCGCTGCTGCGCCGTCCGCATCATCGATAGGATCGGTGTCACCCCTATTCCGCCGATGACGAAGAGCACATCACGCTCGTCGCCGCCGAGATAGAACGCGTTGCGCGGACCCTCGAACACCAGCGAGTCGCCGACCCGAAACGCATCGTGCATCTCGATCGAACCGCCACCACCATCGGCGATGCGGCGCACTGCAATACGGTAATCAGTTCGCCGTCCGGGCGGTCCGCACAGCGAGTACTGACGACGGCGACCGGAGGGCAGCTGCACGTCGACATGGCTGCCCGGCGTCCACGACGGAAGCAAGCCACCGTGGGGGTCGGCGAAAGTCAACGCGACCACGTCCGGGGTGATCAGCTCGCGCTTGGTGACGACCGCGGTGTGGGTGCGCCCCACCGGCACCACCCGGGACGGCGTCCACCGGGTCGCCGAGGACAACCCGCCGAGTAGTACGCCCAGACCCCACACCGCCGTGTAGAGCCGGTCCCGATTACGGCGGCCGTAGATGTCGGCTGGCCTGCTGGCCCAAATACTCTGCGACACAATCGCCTTAAGGTCGGATGTCGTAGCGGGCCAACAGCCGGATCAACGAAGGACTGATGCGGCGCATTGCGTAGCCGACCCGTGATTCGGCCGCGATCGGCAGCACTGGCGGGCCGCTCTTGACAGCCTTCACGATCGCCTTGGCGGTGGCTTCCGGTGTGTAGTTGCGACGACGGTATGCAACGTCGGCCTTGCCTCGGGCGCTGTCCTGCTCGTCCGGTGACATTCCCGCGTAGACCGTGCTCTTGGCGATGTTGGTGTTGACGAACCCCGGGCAGACCGCGGTGACCGTGATGCCGTCGTCAGCCAGATCGGCGCGCAGCGATTCGCTGAATGCCAGCACCGCGGCCTTCGTCGTACCGTAGGCGATCATCGACTTCGACGGCAGAAACGCCGCAGCCGACGACACGTTGATGATGGTGCCGCCCTGTCCACGATCGACCATTTGTGTTGCGAACGACCGACTTCCGTTGAGCACGCCGCGCAGGTTGACTGCCAGGATGTTGTCCCAGTGCGCTGGCGTCGTCTCCAGGAATCGGCCCGCCATCCCGATTCCGGCGTTGTTCACCAGGATGTCGACCACGCCGCGCTCGTCGTTGACTTGTGCGGCAAGCGAATCGATCGCTTTCTCGTCGCTGACATCGGCCTCGTAGGCGGCTGCCGCGGCGCCGGCGCGCCGGACCGCCGCGGCGGTGTCCTCCGCCGCGGCCAGATCACGGTCGACGATCACGACGGTATCGGCGCCTTGACGCGCCAGTTCCAGAGCGGTGGCGCGTCCGATCCCGGCACCGGCACCGGTGACCAAGGCGAGTTTGCCTCGCACGTCGCGCGGACCGGTTCGCACCACTCTTTGTTTGTCCGGAGCGGCGCCATCGACGACTCGGTCGATCCATTCACTGGTCAGCCGCGCGATGACGTCGGGACGCGCGGTCACCACCCAGTGGCCGCCCTCGATCGGAACCACCCTGCTGCCCAACGGGATTGAACCGGTGAACCGCTGCAGCGCGGGCGTGACAAACATGTCCATCCGCGGCACCAGCACCTGGACCGGAACGGTGGTATCGGGCAGCTTCGCACCGGGCGCCAGAAACGGCCCGGGCATATTGGCGCGGTACAGGTTGAGGCCGTTGACGTAGTCGCCGGTAGATCGCACCGTGTCGATGGGTCGGGTAAGGGTACTGGAATTACCGATACGGCCAAACGCGTCAATAACTTTCACGCCCACCCCGGAGCGGATCATCAGCTCCGGAAGGCCGGGGGTCAGGAAGAACCAGATATATCCCGATGCGAAGAATTGCCTGATCACGTCGATGAGACCGCGTGGAGTGCGGGCCGACCGTAAGAACTTGCCCGCGTAGTTGAGGTGCGGCCCGGATATCGACGTGAACGAGGCCACTTTGGTCATCACCGTCTCGTCGGTGACCGCGGCCCAGGCCTGAATCGAGCCCCAATCGTGGGCCAGTAGATGCACCCGGCCGACACCAAGGCTGTCGATCACCGCGCCGGTATCGGAAATCAACTGGGAAAAGCGGTAATTCGATCGCCCCGCCGGGCGCGCGGACTCGCCGGCACCCCGCACGTCATAGGCGACGAGGTTATAGCGCCCAGCGAGATGCTCGGCCACCCCATCCCAGAGGTGATGGTTGTCGGGGTAACCGTGAATGGCCAACACGGTCGGCCGCTGCGGGTCGATCTCGGTGTAGGCATGGACGGCCAAAGTGACGCCGTCGGACGCGGTCACAGTGCTGCGGGTCGGCACTGTTGAACTAGCCGCCGAATCGGTGGTCATCGGATCCTCTCGCTCAGTGCGATGCGCGCGCGGCGGGTGAGATCGCCAGGTAGTCGACCGCCTTCTCCACCCCACCCAGCTGCGAGGGGTGGAAGCCCGGCAGGTAGTACGCGCCGATCACCCGCATGAAGCGCAGCGGCCCTGGCATCAAACCCCGTCGTGCAGCCTGGAAGTAGTACCACCAGCGCGGCTTGGCGCCGTGCGGCACCTGCGGGTCAACGGAGTACATGAAGCGGACTCCGCGCACCCACATCAGCAGCATCATCGGCGTCACGACCAGTTGGGTGCGCAGCTGCCGCAAGTAACCGGCCCGCAGGTGCTTCATCAGGTCGAAGGCCACCGCTTTGTGCTCGACTTCTTCGGCGCCGTGCCAGCGGAGCATGTCCAGCATCACCGGGTCGGTGCCGATCGCGTCGTGCTGCGGGGTGTTCAGAACCCATTCGCCCAGTATTGCGGTGTAATGCTCGATCGCCGAGACAATTGCCACCCGCTCGAGCAGCCAGCTGTGCTGGCGCCGCACACTCCACCGCGGCCGGTCGCCCAAGAGCTTGCCGAACAGCCAGTTCATCTGGTCGGTGAACGGTGTCACGTCGATGTCGTTGGCGGCGAAGTACTCCTGCACACCGGTGTGCGCCTGCGAATGCATCGCCTCCTGGCCGATGAATCCCTGCACATCGAGGCGCAGCTGGTCGTCCTTGATCAGCGGCAGTGCCTGCTTGAACAGGTCGACGAAGAACTCCTCACCGGCCGGCAGCAGCAGGTGCAGGACGTTGAGCATGTGGGTAGTGAATGGCTCGCCGGGCACGTAGTGAAACGGCAGCTTCGCCCAGTCGAACGCGACATCGCGCGCTTCGAGGACCAATCGCTCGTGATCGGGCCGTTCATCGAGCCCGGGCCCGCGACCTTGCACGTGCGGACCGACAGCCTCGTCGTTGACCGTGAACATTGGCAGGAGCATACCCGGTACCCCCGGTATCGGGAACTCCTCGCGGTCAGACGGGCGCGGCTCCCCGCAGGTGCTCGAAGATCAGCGACGTCTGGGTGCCCGCGACGTCGGCGTCGGCGTTGAGGTTCTCCACCACGAAGGAGCGCAGATCTTCGGTGTCGCGCGCGGCGACATGCAGGATGAAGTCATCGGCACCGGCGAGGAAATAGACGTCCATCACCTGGGGCCTGCGCCGGATCTGCTGGATGAACTCGCGGATTTTGCCGCGGGCGTTGGATTGCAGGCTGACTGAAATCATCGCCTGCAGCGGCAATCCCACTGCGGCCGGGTCGATATCGGCATAGAAGCCGCGGATCACACCCGAGTCCACGAGTCTCCGCACCCGGCCATGACAGGTCGACGCGGCGATGTCGAGTTCTTCAGCCAGCGCGCTGTTGGTCATCCGAGCATCGGCATGAAGCAGGCTCATGATTTTGCGGTCCGTACTGTCCAAATCCGCTGGCCGAAGATCCTTCGATGACAGCCGCTCACCACCCTGGTATTCCGTAATTTCTTCGGCCATTTGCTTATCTTAAGCGCGTGTCTTCGTCGACTTTGCGTCATCGCTGAACTTTCTTCACAATTGGATGTATGCATGTCGGCATCCCAACCGAGACGAAAAACAACGAATTCCGCGTGGCGATCACCCCGTCCGGGGTCGCCGAGTTGACCCGTCGCGGTCATGAGGTTCTGGTCCAGGCGGGCGCGGGTGAGGGCTCGTCGATCCCCGACTCTGAGTTCAAGGCCGCAGGCGCGCAAGTGATCGCCGCCGCAGAGGGTGTGTGGGCCGGCGCCGACCTGGTGCTGAAGGTCAAAGAGCCCACGCCAATCGAATACGCGCGCATGCGGCATGGCCAGACCCTGTTCACCTACCTGCATCTGGCCGCCTCGCGGTCATGCGCCGAGGCACTGCTCGCCGCGGGCACCACCTCGATCGCGTATGAGACGGTGCAGACCCCCGACGGCGCCTTACCGCTGTTGGCCCCGATGAGTGAAGTCGCCGGGCGGCTGTCGGCTCAGGTCGGGGCGTATCACCTGATGCGCACTCATGGCGGCCGCGGTGTGCTGATGGGCGGAGTGCCGGGTGTCGAACCGGCGGCGGTGGTGGTCATCGGCGCGGGAACCGCCGGATACAACGCCGCCCGGGTTGCCATCGGAATGGGTGCCGCGGTCACCGTGCTTGACATCAACATCAACAAACTGCGCGAGCTCGACCACATGTTCGCCGGCCGGGTGCAGACCCGTTACTCGACCGCCCTGGAGGTGGAGGAAGCCGTCAAGCAGGCTGACCTGGTCATCGGCGCGGTGCTGTTGCCAGGCGGCAAAGCTCCCACGCTGGTATCGAATTCCCTTGTTGGGCAGATGAAACCGGGTGCAGTGTTGGTGGACATCGCCATCGACCAGGGCGGTTGCTTCCAAGATTCACGCCCGACCACCTACGACGACCCGACATTCGCGGTGCACGACACCCTGTTCTACTGCGTCGCAAACATGCCCGCGGCGGTGCCCAAGACGTCAACATATGCCTTGACCAATGCCACCATGCCGTATGCCATCGAACTCGCCGACAACGGCTGGCGAGACGCCTGCCGTTCGAATCCTGCTCTTGCCAAGGGGCTTTCGACCCATGACGGTGCGCTGTTGTGCCAACGAGTGGCCGCTGACCTGGGGTTGCCCTTCACCGATCCGGCGGCATTGCTGGTCTGACACGCGTTTGCGTGCTACACAAGCCGCGTGAGCTCACTCGCGGATCAGACCCGATGGATGGACGCGGTCGACCAGGCGGCCCTGGTCCACGACGGCGAGGTGACGCCGCTGGAATTGCTCGACGTGGCCATCGAGCGGATCGAGCGCATCGATCCGGTGCTCAACGCGGTGGTGATCCGCTGGTTCGACCATGCCCGTGACACTGCCCGAGCTGCGCTGCCCGACGGGCCATTTCGCGGCGTGCCGTTCCTCATCAAGGACCTGTTCGCCGGATACGCCGGCCAGCGCATCACCAACGGCAACCTCGCGCTGAAGAACGCGTCGGTGGTCTCGGACGCCGACACCACGCTGGTCAGCCGCTTCCGCGGCGCTGGCCTGGTGACCGCCGGACGCACCAACAGCCCCGAACTCGGCAGCGTCCCGACCACCGAGCCGATCGCATGGGGCGCGACCCACAACCCGTGGGACCTCAGCCGGTCGCCCGGCGGCTCCAGCGGCGGTTCCGCAGCCGCGGTCGCCAGCGGCATGGTCCCGTTCGCGCATGCCAGCGACGGCGGCGGATCGATCCGCATCCCCGCGTCATGCTGTGGACTGGTCGGCTTGAAGCCCAGCCAGGGCCGGATCTCGCTCGGCCCGATCCGCGACGAAACCGCGCTGTCGGTCGAGCTGTGCGTGAGCCGCACGGTGCGTGATACCGCAACGCTTCTCGACACGGTCCGCGGGCCTGGCATCGGTGACACGGTCATCGCGCCGCTTCCGGCCCGCCGCTACGTCCTCGAGCTCGGCGCCGATCCCGGCCGGCTGCGGATCGGCCTGCTCGACCACCACCCGCAGGGTGGAGCCATCGCACCTGAGTGCGCAGCGGCCGCCCGTTCGGTCGCGACGCTGCTCGAATCGCTCGGCCACGCCGTCGAACCGGCGTGGCCCGCAGCCCTGGCCGACGCGTCGCTGCGTTTGCACTTCGCCGCGCTGTGGAGCACGAATGTGGGCGTCGGGCTTCGGCGATTCGAAGAACAGGTCGGAAGACCGCTCACCGCAGACGAATTCGAACCGATGAATCGCGTGCAGGCCGAGATCGCCACACATTTCACCGCCGTCGACTATGCGCTGGCATTCTCGGCCGCCACGCATTTCCGCCGTGCGTTGCAGGCGTGGTGGACCGATGGCTGGGACCTGTTGCTCACACCGACGGTCGCCGAGCTCCCGCTGCCGCTGGGCGTCATAGCCAACAACCCCGACAATCCGTTAGAAGTGATGGAACGCGCGTTCCAGTTCATTCCCTTTACGCCGCCGTTCAACATGAGCGGTCAGCCCGCGATCAATGTGCCGGTCGAATGGACCGACACCGGGCTGCCGGTCGGCGTGCAGCTGGTGGCCGCCTACGGTCGCGAGGATGTTCTGCTCCGGGTGGCCAGCCAGCTGGAAACCGCAAAGCCGTGGGCGCACCGCACTCCCGATGTCGGTATCTGACCTATACGTGGCCGAGGGTGCTGACGATGTCCTTCGCCGGCCCGGTCTGTGCCTGCCGGTACGCCGTCCCCGCCCACAGATTGGTGCCGTGCGGGTCTTCCAACTCGACCGCGGCCCTGCGGATCGGCGAGGTCATCTGGTTGACCTCGGGATAGCCCAGCGGCGCTATGTGATCGAGCATCCGGGTGAAATCGTTCGCCAGACCGCGGGCATACCGGCCCGAAAACGCCCGGGTGACAACGGTCGTGTCGAATTGCGGATGCCCGAGCGCCGAGCGGTGTGCGGTGTTGGTGCCGGCCTCGTCGGAGAGCAGCAGCGCGGTCCCGATCTGGGCGGCCACCGCTCCCCTGCGCAACACGGCGGCGACATCCTCGGTGCTGCCGAGGCCACCGGCCGCGATCAGCGGGACGTCATGGGCCCTGCCGATGCGATGCAGCAGTTGAGTGAGTGATTCGGTCCCGGGACTCATGTCCGGCGCGAACGTGCCACGGTGGCCACCAGCGTCGGGCCCCTGGACAACCAGACCGTCCGCTCCGGCGGCAAGCGCCACGCCCGCCTCATACGCCGACGTCACCGTGACGAAGAGCAGCATGCCCAGTGCGCCGAACCAGCGCAGCACATCCGGCGACGGCGCGCCGAAGGTGAACGACACCAACTCGGGTCGAAGGTCGGCCACCACCTCGAGCTTTTGCCGCCACCCGTCGTCGTCGCCGAATTGCGGGTAGCCGATCTCGACGTCGTAATGCTCAGCCAACTCGTCGAGAGCCTCCGCGTAATAGTCGAGTTGGTGCATGTCGGCGACGCTGGGCTGCGGTACGAAAAGATTGACACCGATCGGGCCGGTGGTCGCGGCGCGCGCCGCCAAGATGTCATTGGCCAACCGGTCTGCGCTGATGTAACCACCCGCCAGAAAACCGAGGCCGCCCGCGTTGGACACCGCCGCCGCCAGGGCAGGCGTACCGGGACCGCCCGCCATCGGCGCACCCACGATGGGCACGTCGAGATCCCAGAAGCCCAGTACCATCGCGTTACCCCGTCATTTTCCGAAGTTGTTGCGGCAGAGACTTTTTTGATTGCTGAGGCCCGAGAACAGCTGCGCCATAAGGTTTGCCGAGGAGTTGGCGCGCCACCACGTTGACCTCGTCCAGGGTGACCTCATCGAGCTCCTGCAGCGTCCGGTCGATACTTCGGTGTTCAGCGTAGTTGAGTTCGCCCCGGCCGATGCGGTGCATGCGGGAACTGGAGTCCTCTAGGCCGAGCACCAGCCCACCCCGCAGTGAACCCTTGGCGATCCGGCATTCCGCTTCGGTGATGCCGTCGCGCGCCACCTCCTCCAGCACGTCGGCGGCTACCCGGGTCACTTCGGCGAAACGCTCGGGCAGACACGCGGCATACACCGACAACGCGCCGGCGTCGGAGAACGTGTCCAGCGACGAATAGACCGAGTAGGCCAGCCCGCGGGACTCCCGAACCTGTTGGAACAGGCGGGAACTCAGGCCGCCGCCGAGCGCGGAGTTCAGCACCGACAGCGCCCAACGATGCTTCCAGTGCCGACCCGGGGTTCGCACCCCGAGAAAGACATGGGTCTGCTCGGCGTCCCGGTTGGCCACCGTCAACCGTGGGCGACCGGTGACCCGGCCGGCGCCTTTGCGCGGCGCGATCGCGTGGCGGCCCCGGACCAATCGCGGCCCGAAGTGCTCGCGCACCAAAGTCACGACTTCGTCATGGTCGATGTTGCCGGCCACCGCGACGACCATCCGTTCCGGCGTGTAGCGCCGCTGGTGAAACGAATGCAGCTGCGCGCGCGTCATTGACGACACCGATTGCACGCTGCCGATCACCGGACGGCCCACCGGGTGATCGCCGAACAGCGCAGCCAGGAACTGGTCGGCCAACGCGTCCTCGGGGTCGTCGTCGCGCATGGCGATCTCCTCGAGGACGACGGCGCGTTCCAGCTCGACATCGTTGGCGGCGCAGCGCCCGTTGAGCACCACGTCGCTGACCAAGTCGACGGCCAGCGCGAGATCACCGTCGAGCACGTGCGCGTAGTAGCAGGTGTGCTCCTTGGCGGTGAAGGCGTTCAGCTCACCGCCGACCGCGTCTACCGCCTGCGCGATATCGACAGCCGTGCGCCTCGGAGTGGACTTGAACAGCAGATGCTCCAGGAAGTGCGCAGCACCGGCCACGGAGGCACCCTCGTCGCGCGACCCGACGCCTACCCACACCCCGACCGAGGCCGAGCGCACCCCGGGCAGGTATTCGGTGACTATCCGCAACCCGCCGGGCAGCGTGCTGCGCCGATACGCCGCGGACGGCTCAGAAGTGCGCCGGCCGCGGCGCAGCGGCTGCGTCCCTGAGCTAACTGCTGGCCGTCGCGGCATCGGCAGGCGCGGTCTCCGGGCTGGCCGCAGGTTCACCGTCGCCGGATTGTCCGGCGTCTTCGTCCACAAGCACGAGGGAGATCTTGCCCCGCTTGTCGATGTCGGCGATCTCGACGCGAAGCTTGTCGCCGAGGTTCACGACGTCTTCGACCTTCGCGATCCGCTTGCCCCTACCGAGTTTGGAGATGTGCACCAGCCCGTCGCGGCCTGGGAGCAGCGACACGAACGCACCGAAATCGGTGGTCTTGACCACGGTTCCGAGGAACCGCTCGCCGGTCTTGGGCAGCTGCGGGTTGGCAATCGCGTTGATCTTGTCGATCGCGGCCTGCGCCGCCTCTCCGTTGCTGGCACCGACGAAAACCGTGCCGTCGTCCTCGATGGAGATCTGCGCGCCGGTCTCCTCGGTGATCGAGTTGATCATCTTGCCCTTGGGCCCGATGACCTCGCCGATCTTGTCGATGGGCACCTTGATCGTGGTGATCCGAGGCGCGTACGGGCTCATCTCGTCCGGCTCGTCGATGGCCTCGGCCATCACTTCGAGGATGGTGATCCGGGCGTCCTTGGCTTGAGCCAGCGCGCCGGCCAGCACCTGCGACGGGATGCCGTCGAGCTTGGTGTCCAGCTGAAGCGCGGTGACGAAGTCCTTGGTGCCCGCGCATTTGAAGTCCATGTCACCGAATGCGTCTTCGGCGCCCAGGATGTCGGTCAAGGTGACGAAGCGGCGCTCACTGCCGCCGCCTTCCACCTCGACGTCGTCGGACACCAGGCCCATCGCGATACCCGCGACCGGCGCCTTGAGCGGCACACCGGCGTTCAGCAGCGACAGAGTCGACGCACACACCGAGCCCATCGAGGTAGAACCGTTGGAGCTCAAGGCTTCCGAGACCTGCCGGATCGCGTAGGGGAACTCTTCGATGCTGGGCAGCACCGGCACCAGGGCCCGCTCCGCGAGCGCGCCGTGGCCGATCTCGCGCCGTTTCGGCGAACCGACGCGGCCGGTCTCACCGGTGGAGAACGGCGGGAAGTTGTAGTGGTGCATGTAGCGCTTGGACTTTTCCGGCCCGAGCGAGTCGATCTGCTGCGCCATCTTGACCATGTCGAGGGTGGTGACGCCCATGATCTG
>DATAZN010000616.1:0-5448 GCA_036272035.1 Mycobacterium sp.
GATCATTGCCAACTTGAACGTCACCGGAAACGCCTGCGCCAGAACGCTGGTCACCGGCAGACCGGAGTAGGCGTGACCGAGGTCGCCGTGCAGGATGCCACCGAGGTAATGCAGGTACTGCAACCAGAACGGGTCGTTGAGATGATACTGCGCGCGCAGTTGTGCGGCCACCGCCGGGCTCAGAGGGCGATCACCGCCCAGCGCCGCGATCGGGTCGCCAGGCAGCAAGAAGACCATGCCGTAGATCAGCAGCGTGGCCCCCAGGAAGACCGGGATCATGGCCGCGATTCGCCGCGCGATGTACCACGCCATCTCAGGCCTTCACGATGTGTTCGTAGTCTGGCAGTCCGTTCCAGGTCAGCGTGACGTGGCTGACCGACGGTGACCGTCCCGCCACCGCGACGGTGTACCACAGCGGGACAACCGGCATGTCTTGCAACAGGATTCGCTGTGCGTCGTTGGCGAGCTGGTACGACTGCGGCAGATCAGGCGCGGCTTCGGCGGCGGCCATCGCGGCATCGAACCGAGGATTGGAATAGCCCACGTCGTCGGCGCCCGCGCCGGTGACGAACAACGGCTCCAAAAACTCCAGCATCGACGGGAAGTCGCCCTGCCACCCGGCACGGAACGCGGTGCCGATCGTATGGCTGGTGATCTGAGTACGAAAACCGGCGAAGGTGGGCTGAGGCGCCCCGACGGCGTCGATGCCCAGCGTGTTCTTGATGCTATTGGCTACCGCGTCGATCCATTCCTGATGTGAACCGTCGGCGTTGTAGGCAATTGCATACCGCCCAGTCCATTTCGAGATCGCGTCGGCCTGCGACCAGAGCCGTCGCGCACGATCCACGTCGAAGTTCAGCGCGGTGTTGCCGTCGATGCCGGGGTTATATCCGGGCAGCGAACTCGCGGTGAAATCGCGAGCCGGTGCTCGTGCACCGGAGAAGATCTTTCGACAGATCTGTTCGCGGTTGATTGCGGCCGACAGCGCGAGCCGGCGCAACCGGCCCTCGTCGCCGGAGAAGTGCGGCAGACGCAGCGGAGTGTCCAATGTCTGGTTCGCCGCCGCGGGCGCGGTGACCGCGCGATCGCCGAGGTCTCGGCGGTAGACGGGCAGCACACTGGGCGGAATCGTGTCCAGCACATCGAGATTGCTCGACAGCAAGTCGGCGTAAGCGGTGTCGAGGTTGGCATAGAAGACAAACCGCAGCCCCTTGTTCTGCGGCGTTCGGTTGCCGTGATAGCCGGGGTTGGTGACCAGGTCGAGTTTCACGTTGTGCTGCCAGGCCGGATTGCCCGGCTCGTCGCCGAGTCGATACGGGCCGTTGCCGATCGGATGTTGCCCGAACGCAGCCATGTCTTTCAGCGCAGCGGCGGGCAACGGGTAGAAGGGCGAAAACCCAAGCCGCAGTGTGAAGTCGATCGTCGGACCTTTGAGGCGAACGGTGAACTCATGGTCATTGATCACCTGAAGCCCGGACATCGCGGTAGCTGTAGGGGTCGGTGCAGCGACCTCGTCGAAACCGGCGATCGGGCTGAAAAAGCTCTGCTGCAGTTGAGCATTGGTGGACAGCGCACCGTAATTCCAGGCGTCGACGAACGACTGCGCGGTTACCGGCGAGCCGTCACTGAACGCCCAGCCGAGTCTGAGCGTGATCCGGTAATTGACGTCGTCGGTGGTCTCGATCGACTGGGCCACCTCCAACGTCGGCGCGCCGTTGGCGTCATACGACATCAGGCCGGCGAACAGGCGGTCGACAATCCGGCCGCCGTTGGAGTCGTTCGTATTGGTCGGGATCAACGGGTTCTGCGGCTCGCCCGCGTTGACGAGCACCACATCGGTACGGACCGTCCGCACCGCACAACCGGTCAGCGACGCGGCAGCCAGCAGCACGGCCAGCGCAAGGACGCGAAACCGACGCAAGCCGTCCTCCTCCGATCAGCAACACAGTTCGGGCGTAACTCTCCGAGTCGGCGCGACTGTATTGTCTGCAGCCGCTAAAAAGTTAACTCAACCTGATTAGGCTCGTGCGCGTGACCGAGACGCACACCGAGGCACCGTCGTCGTATGCACCGTCAACACAGTTCGTTGCGCAGGCCAACGCCGGCGATGACCTGTACCGAAAGGCCGAGCAGGACCGGCTGACGTTCTGGGCCGAGCAGGCCAACCGACTTTCTTGGGCGACACCGTTTTCCCAGGTTTTGGACTGGTCTGCGGCTCCGTTTGCCAAATGGTTCACTGACGGCCAACTCAACGTCACCTACAACTGCGTGGACCGCCACGTCCTAGCCGGCAATGGCGATCGCGTCGCTATCCACTGGGAGGGCGAGCGAATCGGAGAAGACCGCACTCTGACCTACCGCGACCTGCTGACCGAGGTGAGCAAGGCCGCCAACGCGCTCGCGGGTCTGGGGCTGGTCGCGGGGGACCGCGTCGCGATTTACCTGCCGATGATTCCCGAAGCCATGGTCGCGATGCTGGCGTGCGCGCGCCTGGGCGTGCTGCACAGCGTGGTGTTCGCTGGATTCACCGCGACCGCGCTGGGAGCCCGGATCGCCGACGCCGATGCCAAACTCCTGATCACCGCCGACGGGCAGTTCCGCCGCGGCAAGCCGGCGCCGTTGAAGGAAGCGGCCGACCAGGCCGTCGCCGACACCGGCACGATCGAACACGTCCTGGTGGTCCGGCGCACCGGTGTCGACGTGCCCTGGACGCAGGGACGCGACGTGTGGTGGCACGACGTCGTCGACTCGGCATCACCCGAACACCACGCCGAGGCGTTCGACGCCGAGCATCCGCTGTTCCTGCTGTACACCTCGGGCACCACCGGTAAGCCCAAGGGCATCGTGCACACCAGCGGCGGCTATCTCACCCAGGCGTCCTACACCCAGTACAACATCTTCGACATCAAGCCGGAAACCGACGTGTTCTGGTGCACCGCCGATATCGGTTGGGTCACCGGGCACACCTACAGCGTCTACGGGCCGATGTCCAACGGCGTAACCCAGATCATCTACGAGGGAACCCCAGACACGCCCGACCAGCACCGGCATTTTCAGATCATCGAAAAGTACGGCGCGACAATCTATTACACCGCCCCCACGATGATCCGCACCTTCATGAAGTGGGGTCGCGAGATCCCGGACACCCACGACTTGTCCAGCTTGCGGCTGCTGGGCACGGTCGGCGAGCCGATCAACCCGGAGGCGTGGCGCTGGTATCGCACGGTCATCGGCGCAGGCAGCACACCGGTGGTGGACACCTGGTGGCAGACCGAGACCGGTGCGGCGATGATCTCGCCGCTGCCGGGCATCGCTGCGGCCAAACCGGGTTCGGCGATGACGCCGCTGCCCGGCATCTCGGCGAGGATCGTCGACGATGAGGGCAACCAGCTTTCACCGCCGTCGACCGATGCGGGTGAGCACGTCAGCGGATACCTGGTGCTCGATCAGCCATGGCCGTCGATGTTGCGTGGCATCTGGGGCGATCCGGACCGCTTCCGCGAGACGTACTGGTCGAAGTTCGACAGCCAGGGCTGGTACTTCGCCGGCGACGGCGCTCGCTACGACTCCGACGGGGCGATCTGGATCCTGGGCCGCATCGACGACGTAATGAACGTGTCGGGGCACCGCATCTCGACTGCGGAGGTGGAGTCGGCGTTAGTCGGCCACTCCGGGGTGGCCGAGGCCGCGGTGGTGGGCGCGACCGACCAGACCACCGGTCAGGCCATCTGCGCTTTCGTTGTGCTGCAGGCAAGTCACGCGCAGACGACAGGCGCGGAGATCATCGACGAGTTGCGTGCCGAGGTCGCTCGGGTGATTTCGCCGATCGCCCGGCCACGCGAACTGCATGTGGTGCCCGAGTTGCCGAAAACCCGCAGCGGCAAGATCATGCGACGCCTGCTGCGTGACATCGCCGAGAAGCGCGAACTCGGCGACACCTCCACGCTGCTCGACCCGGGCGTATTCGACGCGATTCGCGCCGCTGCGCCATGACGATGCGGGCCGGACCGGCCCGAGGCGGAGTGCGGCCATTCCGCCCAGTAGATCCGGCCAGTAGATCTAGGCGGGGACTGGGACGAATCCCGCGCCGGGACGATTCTTGGCCGCGAGGTCGGCCAGGATTGCGTTGATCGACTGCACCACCGCCGGCGTGTGCAGCGGAATGTATTTCGTGACGCAGACCGGCAAGTTCTCACTGAAGGCGCCGTGGATCATGCCGACCAGTTGATCGTTGACGGTCACCGGTCCACCCGAGTCACCCGGTTGTCCGCACACCTGCATGACGATGGTGCCCGGGTCCTGGCCCGGACCCCACGTGACGCCGCACGAGTTGCCGGTGGTGCGGCCCTGCTTGCAGGCAACCTGCCCGAAGGCCGGGTCGGGCCCGATGCCGTTTATCGTGAAACCGCCGAAGTTGGCTACCGGAGCCACCTTGGCCTTGTCGAACTGGATGACCGCGTAGTCGAGGCCGTCGTTGCCGGCGACCATGGTTCCCACTGCGCCGCGGTCCTTTGTCGACTCGACGACCACCGGGGCGCCTGGGCCGCCGCAGTGCGCCGACGTGAAACCGATCAACTCGCTCTTGCCGTCGGTGCCGATGGTGGTCAGGGTGCACAGGGTGTCGCCGTTGACGATGATCCCTGCCCCGCCGCCGACGGGGACGCGGTCGTCAGCGCCTGCGAGCACACTGTGCAGTCCGGCCGGCCCGACCGCCCAGGCTGCCACCAAAGCCGCCGTGAGCCCAAGCAGCCGACGGCACGTGCTCTGCACAGCGATACTCCCGTCAAACACAAAAATCGACGCTCACCCTGAAACGGCGGCGCCAGTCTAACGTGATCAGTGCCCACCAGCGGCGACCCTCAAACTGGCTGGCAGTGCTCGGTGCCCTCGTCTGGCATCGGGCTGCATGGCAACATGAACCGGACAATCGGACCCAGCTCGGGAGGACCGTCTGTGAGCAAGTCAGATCGAAAGAACACCGACCACCAGGACGGGGTTCCCCGCACGCTGACCACCATTCCGTTGACCGACCCGCACGCACTGTCCGCCGAGCCGTCGATCGGCGAGCTGGTCAAGGACGCGACCGCGCAGATGTCGACGCTGGTGCGCGCGGAGGTCGAACTGGCGCGCGCTGAGATCACCCGCGACGTCAAGAAGGGCCTGACCGGCAGCGTCTTCTTCATCGCGGCGCTGGTGGTGTTGTTCTATTCGACGTTTTTCTTCTTCTTCTTCCTCGCCGAACTTCTCGACACCTGGATCTGGCGTTGGGCCGCCTTCCTGATCGTGTTCGGGATCATGGTGGTAGTTACCGTCGCGCTGGCGCTGTTCGGCTACCTCAAGGTCCGGCGCATCCGCGGCCCGCAGCAGACCATCGAATCGGTCAAGGAGACGCGGTCGGCGTTGACACCGGGTCAAGACAAGTCCTCGGCACCGGCGCTGCATTCGGCG
>DATAZN010000617.1:0-16790 GCA_036272035.1 Mycobacterium sp.
AGCACCTTCATGTGGTGGCGCACGATGGAGCGCAGCTCGGTGCGCTCGCGACTGGTGATCTTCGCTGGCGCGCTCACTTCTGGTCCTCCCGCATTGCATCGGCACGCTGCTCCTCGGTGAAGCCCACCGACTGTCCGCCCGCGGCCTGCGCCACATAGCCGCCCATCGCCGCGAGTCCCGAGCGCGTCCCGACCGAGGAAGCGCTGTAGTTCATCGAGCGTTCGCGGCGGATTCCGAGCCGACCACCGACCTCGATCGCGTCCTGGTTGGCGCCCAGGTAGATGATCTGCCAGCCGTAGTTCTCCTCCTGGTGCTTCACGATCTTCTTGATCGCGTCCCAGCTGTACTCCTGCGACCAGTTCTCCATGCCGTCGGTCATGATCGCCACGACGACGGTGGCGGGCCGCTGCTCCTCGGGCAGCGCCGCCAGCTCCTCCCCGAACTCACCGATCGACTGGCCCATCGCGTCGAGCAGCGCGGTGTTGCCGTAGGGGTTGAGCACGAACTCGGGCGTGTCCTTGGCGTCCGTCGAGCCGTGCACCAACGCGTAGTCGCTGTTGAACTGCGCGACCCGGATGGTGCGGCGTCCTTCGGCCTTCGCCTGGGTGGCGATGAAGTCGTTGACGCCGCCCTCGGCGTCGGACTTGATCGTGTGCATCGAGCCGCTGCGATCGACGAGCAGCATGATGGCGGTGTAGCTGGCATCGGTCATGGCTGGTTCCCTTCAGATGAATTTGATCTTTGTGAGGCTCAGGTCGGGGGCCTGGACGAAGATGTCGCTGCCGGTGGACTGCTCGTCGATCACGAACCGGAGCAGCCTGATCGCCCGGTTGACGAGGTCGGTCTGGGAGAGGTTGGTCGTGGCCTTGAGGGCCTCCAGGTCTGTCCGTACCTCGTGGGTCAGCGTCACGGTGACCCGGTTGTCTTCGGCGGTCAATTTGCCGGCACCTCGATCGGGACCAGGTCCCCTCGGCGGCGGCTGGAGCGCGTCATGTGCCGGTGCGCCAGCACGATCGAGCCGGCGGTCGCCACGTTGAGCGAGAACGCCCGCGGCGTCGGGATCTGAATGACGTCGTGGCAGCGCGTCAAGATGGTGGCCGGGATTCCCTCGGTCTCCGAACCGAGCATGTAGAGCGCGCGCTCGCGGTGGACGTAGCGGTCCAGCGGTACGGCGTCGTCGGCCATCTCCACCGCCACCAGCGCGCACCCCCAGGGCAGCCGCATCACCATCTCCTCCATGTCGGCGTAATGCAGCAGCGGCACGTGGCGTGCCGTATCGGGGGTATCGCTGGCCTGCTTCTGGTAGCGGGTGCCCCCGACGGTCGCCACGAACGCGGCCTCGTAGCAGGCCGCGGTGCGCCACAGCCCTCCCACGTTCTCTTCGCGACGCGGTCGATAGATCGCCGTTCCGAAGTAGCCCCTACTCATCCCGTTACCTTCACTCGTCGGAGCCGTTGTGCTGGGGGAGCAACCACAACGGTCTCCCCGCGTCCTTATGTAGAACCCATCCCCGCCCGATGCTCGCGGGCGCGGATGGAAAATGGCCCTCGGCCAGCGCTTTGTAGCCTCTCCCCACGTGTCGTGGGTTGGTGGCTCGGTGCTGGCCGAGGGCCCCTTTCGTCGTTTCTGGGCTCCGTTTCGCGGCAGGCCACGGAGCAACGGCCTCCGGTTGCGCACCTCGGGATCCCATGACCTTCCGAGGTGCACGCGCCACGTCTTAGGCCGCGGGATCGACCGCGGTGCGCCAGAGGCGGGTGTACATGCGCCTGCGCATGTCGTAGGTTGCCCAGACGTCGAGCGCGACGAGCACCACGAACAGCGCGATCTTGTGCTTCTTGGTCAGCTTCATGTCAGCTCTTCTTCCGAGCGTTGCTGGCGGCCTCTTGCTTGTTGACCTCGCCCTGGCGGATGCGCGCGACCCTGTCCTGGTGCTTCTGGGGCGCGTTGCCCTGGTCGTCCAGCTCGTTCGCCTCGTGGGCGTCGCGGAGGCGGTAGTTCTGCTGCTTGTCGCCGGTGTGGCGGTCGTACTTGCCGAAGTGGAAGGCCACGGCTGGGGTGTCCTTAGGTGTCGAGTGTGATGTCGTAGAGGTCGAGGGTAGCGAGCGGAAGCTGGTAGATGGGTGGAATTCCGAGCGGTGCGAGAGGGATCAAGCTTCCCCGGTGGAGAGAAGGTGCCGGCGCATAGCTCGGGGGGCTCGCGTCCGCGCCGGCACCCAGTACGAGCACTCCCCCGATCAGCAATGCTCGTACGACTTTGAGGGTCAGCTCGTCTTCTCCATGCTCGGGTCGGGCGCGGGGGTCAGCTCCTCGTCGCCGTCACCGTCCCAGCCGCGACACCACGGACACCAGGGGCGCAGCAGCCGGTGCTCGCGCCAGGAGGCCAGGAAGAACACGGTCTCCAGCGGCCAGGCGACCTCGACGATGTAGTAGTCGGTGAACGCCACCACCGCATCGACGCCCAGCATCAGCGGGATGATGAACTTCCAGCTGACCGCCAAGTGGAAGTACCAGAGCAGACGCCGCGGCCAGCCGGGCACCGTCGCCCGGACGGGTCCGTCGGCGGGCACCGCGCTCATGCACGGCAGGCACATGACGTTGCGCTCGTGGTAGAGCGCGCCCAGGATAGAGGTGAAGACCAGCACCTGCGGGATCTGCGACCACCAGGTGATCGGCATGATCTGGGTCGGGTGCTGCCCGTACCACCAGGCGCTCATGAACAGGTTGGTCACGCCCAACCAGATCGCGGCGTGGGTGATCTTCGCACTCACCCCGGACAGGTGGCGCTTGAACTCACCAGAGCTGGTAGTCATTCGAGCACGCCCTTCGCGCGCAGGTGCCGCACGAGCCTAGCGTGCTCGGCGTCGAGACGGGTGAACTCCCGCTCCAGCTCCTCGATCCGAGCGACGTCGTCCTGGCGAGGCAGGCGGTGGTTGGTCTTCAGGATGCGTATTGCGGTGAAGATCTGGTCGTTGGTGGCGGTGTACTGCAGTCCGAGGATGGCGGCGAGCCCCTCTCGGAGATCGCGGGCCACGGCCAGCTTGGCGTTGATCATTTCGACCGCGCCTTCGATGTCTCGCGGCTGCGGATCTCCGAGAGGGGACATCGTCAGTTCCTCGCGGCGCTGCGGCCGACTTCGAGCTGCGGACGGCGCAGGGTGTACATCGGGTCGCCGTCGTCGTCGAGCACCCGGAAGTCGTCGACCGTATCGGTGATCGTGTCGCGCAGCACCTGGTCGAAGGTGGGCAGCGGCTCCGGGTCGGCGGCGTCCTTGTGCAGCTTGAGCTGAGCGTGCAGGCTCTTCGCCGCGTACACCAGGTCTTCGGTCTCCAGCCGGTAGCCCAGCTCTCCGCCGATCCGGTTGATGGCGAAGCTCCGTGCGCGGTCGGCGGTCGCCTTCACGAACGCCGGCAGGAACCGACCGGGCGCCTTCGGCTCACACATCTGCTCGTGCACAGCATCGAAGTCGATCTCACCCATCTTGTTGGGGTCGATCACCTTGCGCAGCAGCTCCTCGGTGGCCGGAGCATCGAGTTCCGCGATCTCGATGACGTAGTCCAACCGTCCCGGACGCAGCATGCCCGGCGGGATCCGCTGGATGAAGTTCGAGGAGAGCGCGACCATGATCTCGCCGCCGCCCTTGGCGGTGATGCCGTCGAAGGCATCCAGCATCTCCGAGATCTTGCGCGGGTTCGAGGAGCCGGATGTCTCAACGTCAACGTCCTCGATCCACACCACCGCCGGAGCGTAGAGACGCGCGGTCTGCAACACGTCCTGCACGGAGTCGCGACCCGGACGGGCCATCACGAAGGTCCAGCCGTTGGCGACCGCCTCCTTGGCCAGCATCTGGCCGATGCTGGTCTTGCCGGTGCCGTAGGGGCCGTGGACCAGCACCGCCCGCTTGAGCGGAATCTTCTCCGCGCGGTAGGAGTGCGGGTAGCGCATCGCCGCGAACAGCGCGACGTCGAGCTGCGCCTTCACGTCCTGGGCGAACACGATCTGAGACGGATCGAACGACTCCAACCCCTCGATGAAGTCGAGCCGGCTCGCGCCCGCGACGGCCTTGCCACGGTAGATGGAGCCGTTCTTGAGCTGCTCGGCGACGTCAGCGAAGAAGGCCTGGATCTCCTTCTCGTAGCGCTTCTTGGCCTCGACCTTGATGGCGAAGACCTCGCCCAGGTCGCGGTCGCTGGTGCCGGTCAGGAGTACCTCGGCGTTGTCGAGCACCGGGATGCTCATCAGTCCCCACGGAGCCTGCACGGTCTTGCCGTTGGGGCCGATCGGGACTTCCAGCACCTGGGGAGGCTGCGGCCCGAACATGGTCATCATGTCCTTGCCCATGGTGATCCCGTAGCGGGACTTCAGCACCACGGCGGTGGCCACCGCTCCGTCGTAGCAGCGGTACTTGAAGATCTTCGTGAAGTTCGAGACGCGGGACTCTTCCTCGCGCTTCGCCTGGAAGATCTTGATGGCCTTCGAGTAGGTCATCTCGCGGGGGAGCGTGAACAACTGCAGTTCGTCAGTGCGGAACTCGATCTCATCACCAGTGATGATGTCGTCCTTGTCGATCGAGTCAGCGGCAATGCGGGCCATGCGTCAATTCCTTTGATTGAGTGATGGGGGAAGCGCAGTAATGCTGGGGTTTCGGGGGACGCGCGGGCGGGTGGACTAGATCCTTTTCGTTGGCTGGGGCTAGAGGCACGGAACGGGAATAGTGGAACGTCCGATCCCCGTATTCCCGTTCCGTGCCAGATGAATGCTACCTCAGTGCTTGTCGCCCTTATGCATGGGGGCGTGGGACACCGGGTGGTGACGGATAGGGCCGTGGAAGATCGGGTGGCCCCGGTGGATGGGACGCGGGTGGAAGGCGGCCTTGCACACGAAGTGCCAGTTGCCGCCCCAGAAGCGCCAGCAGCGGTCGCCGCGGTGGTCACCCCGGCGGTCGGCGACGAACGCGACGGTGGTCACCGGAGTGGCCACCGGGGTGTTCGTCGGGGTGGAGGCCTGCGCAACCGGAGCGCTGAGCACGGCGGCGAGTGCCATCGCGGACACCACACCCCCCAGCGTCACGGCGCGAGACTTCAGGTGAGAGAGCACTAGGTTCTCCTTAGTGGATGTCGTGCTGAGTGAGTATTGCACGAGTTGGGGGAGTTTGCCACCCGGGGTCCGGGTACCTCTTAGTCGCGTGAGGGAGCTGGAGCGTTACGTAGGTCGCTGGAGAGCTTGTCCAGTCTGGACAGTCTCTCCATCATCCTTCGGGTAGAGCTTGTCCACCCAGATCTCCGTATCGCAGGGAGAATCCTGCCCACAGTCCGCGCATCTCCCGTCTCCGGCTGCGTAGTGGCGTTCGCGGGAACGTCCCACGCACTCCGGAAACATCTTGAAGAACGTGACGATAAAGTCCGGCACCTCCCACTCGGGGTGTGCGTTGTGCGACTGTGACGGGGTCTGGGTTACAGTCATTACATTGCCATTTCGCAGAGTTGACAGACGTCGCTCTTGATTTGTCCCGACATTATGGCGTGCCACTTCCTCCAGTTGGAATTTTCCCCTTGTGCAGTGATGTCTAGCTAGGTGGCCACGAGGCCTTGGTACATCTCGCGGACGAACGATCGTATCCACCAGAACCAGGTGGCGCGGACGCACGGCGGCCAGCGTCCGCCTGGATCGAGGTTCGCCTTGCGGATGAAGGCCTTCTCGTCGGTGACCAGCGCGAGGAACTGCCCGAGCATCAGATCTTCCTCCGGAAGCGGACGACGAGCCTCCTTGTGCGGCCACTGATCAGGCGCCGCGCAGAGCGTTCCGCGAGTGCGCCCGATGTGGTCGACCCATATGACGTTGTTGACGTGGCCCCGGAATATTCGGTAGCGAGTGCCCAGCGATCCGGTCAGCTCGAAATACCCGAATCGGGCGTAGCTCTCGCGCTGCGCGTCGTCGAGCATCCGCATCAGCAGCGCGAGCGCGTTGCCCTGCGGGGTGCCTGGGTAGGCGTGCATCCAGAAGGGTCGGTGCTTGTCGCGCACGTACTCGTCGAGGGAGAAGCTCACCACCTTCCTCCACGGCCGACGATCATCTGGTGGTAGTACATATCGACGGGCCCCCGGCGCGGCTGCTGGGTCTTCATCAGCTTCGCGCACACCGTGCAGTCGCACGGAGCGATATCGGCTAGCCGGCCCTGCATGGCGTAGTCGCGGGCGAAGCGGGCGTGGTTGGGGTGGTGTGTCGGGTAGTTGCCCGCGAACAGGTTCGCCTTATCGAGGTAGGAGTTCTCGTCGGTGATCAGCTGCAGCATCTGTCCGAGGAACTGGTCCTCCACCGGCATGTGCCGCCCGTCCGGGGCGTAGCCCTTCGGGTAGGCGCAGTACTTGCCGGCGTCGCTGTAGGCATCGGCGCCGGGCAGGGCGAGGCTCTTGCGGGGACGGCGCCAGATAACGTTGCCGCTCGCGTTGCCGTCGGTCTTGATCCGATAGCGGGTGCCCAGCGATCCGATGACCTCGAAGTACTTCTCCGCCTCGTAGGTCCGGCGCTGCTCGGGGGTCAGGAAGCTCGCCAAGGTCGCGCGGGCCTTCACCTGGGCCGACAGCACCTCCGCCGGGGACCTCGGAGGGTTGCGGTCTCGCCCGATCCGGATATCGATCCAGCCTCCGTCCATGTTCTGTCCGACCCGGACGACGTCACCTTCCAGCTGCCGCGCCAGGCGATCGATGGCGTTCTGCAGTGTTCCGAGAGCGGCGTTATCGACCGGGAAGTGATCGAACGCGACCTGTATGCGAGCCCCCCGCAGCTGTGGGGCTTCCCCTTCCGCCGTCCCGGTCACCGTGTTGTCGTCGTTCACCTCCAGCCCGATCTCGCGCAGCCGGTTGTCGCGGGCCGCGCGTCGCTGGGCGGTCTGCTCGGCCAATGCCTGGGCGCGCTCCCGGTCGCGTTGCCGTTGCCGTCCTGTCCACATCGCGCTCACCACCTTCCCGCGTACTTGCCGGTCTTGTGGAACGGGTGCAGCTCGCCATCGAGGTGGTGCGCGATCCCCATCCAACGCTCCTCGTCCGTCACGATCTCCAGCACCTGGGCGAGGATGTGATCGGCCAACGGGAGGTTGCGCGCGGCCGGGACGTTATAGGTGTCGGAGTGCGCGCAGAGCTGACCTTTCTTCTTGTCGTCCTTGCCCAGCCACCAGACGTTCCCCGAGGGCGACCCATAGGTCTTCGCGCCGTACACCCGGAAGCGGGTGCCCCGCGAGCCGGTGATCACGAACCAGTCGTTGGCCGCCAGCGAGGTGCGCTGCTCCTCGGTCAGATAGCGACGCAGCGTCTTCCAAGCGGTCTTTTCCGCCTTCGTGATCGTCTCCCGACGTTCGCGCTGGTGCTGCTCGCGCAGCTCATCCTGGCGGTCCTGCTCGGCCTTCCATGCATTGAAGCGGCGGGTGGCCCAGCCGCGCTGGGCGGGGGTCGCGGACGGACGGGGGAGACTGATCTTGGCCATCGTGTAGATCTGGCGGTCATAGCGGTCGACGTCCTCGCCGCGGGTGACGCCCTCCTCGACGGAGTCGACGTCGCCGCGGATCGCGGTTCGAAGATCACCCGGGGTGATGATGTAGCCGGCAGCGGCGGTAGAGAACCGGAAGCAGTAGCGGCGCTCCCTCTCCTTGAACAGCAGATCCCCGAGTGGGTTCATGATCGCGGAGTGGATGTCGGGTGCGCAGATCGCGAATTGCAGGTCTTCCCGAACGGTCATGCGGCCGATGACCACATCGGGGTCGTAGGTCAGCAAGGGGTGGAGAGCGGCCGACGGGCCCGTGGCATCCACGGGCCCGTCGGTTCCGTCCGCTCCCCCCGAAGGAGGTTCGGTCATCGTGCTACTCTCTGTTGTGAGGTAAGGCTATGCTCAGCCACCAACAGTCTGAGGGACCATGATGACGGCCGCGGCGGTGCTCGCCTCGTCCCAGCTGCGGGTGATGACCGCATCGTTGCCGGTGTCGGTCTCGCTCGCGGTCATGTGCGCCCGGTAGCCCAGCGCCAGCATCTCCTTGAACTTCGCCTCGGCCAGCGCGAGGTCGTGAGCGACCCCCGCGTCGGCGACGCGACCAGCGTCGGAACGCCCGTCGGCGAACACCTCGTCCACCGCGGCGATCAGCTCAGGGCTGGCCTCCCAGGTGAGCGTGGTGTCTCCGGTCGAGTCCAGCACATGCAGAGTTGCCATGGTCAGTCTTCTCCTGTGATTGGGTTTACGGGGAAGCCACCGCGCTGGGTCGCACGGCGCAATTAGTCGCTCAACTTTGAGCAACTAGGAAGGGACCGAGGTCGAGGTAGTCAAGCCTCTCGCCTCCGCACGGACGGTTGACAACGTCGCCCGCGTTTAAATCCGGTAGACCGCGCGCCTATTGCTCGCGCCTCGGTCCACTTCCTAGTTGCTCAAAGGGCAGCGTGAATTCCAGCGGATAAGGGAAGGCCAGAGGCGGAATCAGCACACGTCGACAAGGCGATGGCCCTGCCCGGTGATTGGCTCTCTGGCCCTCCCTTATCCGCTGGACAACCGCTCAAGGGCTAAGGAGCGTACAGCGAGAATCGCTAGCTGGCAGAGTGCAACTGGGTGACATTGTCGTCGCCCGCGGGCGCGCGCACCCGGCCCTCGGTCAGCGCCTTCTCGAAGTCATCGTTGTAGGCGCCCGCGGCGAAGTCGGCCTGGACAAGTCCGGTGCGCGGCACCAGATATCCGGGCTCGTAGTGGCGGCGCTTGCCGTAGACGAGGCGGTGGCCGCTGTCGTCGATCAGGAACGATCGGGTGGCCGCGCAGCGCGGGCAGATCTCGGTGCGCTCGCGCACGCCGGTGGAGACGAGCATGTAGATCGCTCGCGGCGACCACGGGTGGCGGTTCGTCCGGCAGTCCCGGAAGGGCTTCGGGTACATGTCGAGGATCTCACCGGGCGATTTACCCCGGTAACTAAGCCTGCGGTTACGTACTGCCATGGCTGGGGACCTCGCTTAGTCAGGGAACGTGAGACCGCCGGGCCGAAGTGCTGAGCAGCAGTGGCAGCCCGGCGGTGAGAGCAACCATAGTGCGTCTTGAGCGAAATGCAAGTAGTGATGTTTGCGCACGTCTCGCGCACCTGTCACGATACGAGCATGAGGCCGAGACAACCACAAGATCCAGACTGGGTGACCACCGGCCCCGCCGCTGAGGCTCTCGGTGTGCACCCCAACACGCTGACCCGTTGGTACCGGGAGGGTCTGGTCATCCCCGCGGCCACGACCGCCCGTGGCCAGACGCGCTGGAACATTCCTGATCTTCAGCGGCAAATCAATGCACTCAATGCCCGGCGAGCACGCGCGAAAAGCGGTGAACAAGACGAGGAATCCCCACCCGAAGACACCCCGATAGCGGCGGTGGGGTAGTTTCCGCGCCAGCCCCTAGATACAAGTAGCGGGCCGTCCCATGGGAACGACCCGCTACTCGCTTAGGTGCCCCAGCCATGAAGCGACCTGGTCACACACGGAACATCCAAGTGAAGGAGATTCCCGCGGCTAGCGAACCCCAGACCATGACGAAGAGGGCCGCTGACATCACTGTAACCCGGCGTTCACCCCACGCGCCAGGCAGTCGTCCAAAACGTGACCCGGATCGCCGACGTTCGTTGACTCCAGTGTCACAACTCCCAACTTCGAGGATGTGCTCCCCCGTGCAAGATCAGACCACTCTTTTTCAGCTCCCCATGCTCACCCTGGACATCACCAACAGCTGGGAGTTCACCGACCCATACGGGGTCGTCACCGACCCGCAGAAGGACACCCCCATCGAGTGGCTGCGCGAGTGCCCGCACGCGGAGACCGAGTGCGCCGCCAACGAGTGCCGCGACTGCGGCACCCCGATCGGATGGGCGCTGGTCAGCGAATTCCTGGCCCGCGAACGTGGACGCGCCGACGAAGGTGAGTAAGCTGGAGGGCGTTCTGCACGTTTTGCACTTCCTGCAGTGGGTAGGCATCGCCATCTGCCTGCCGCTGTTCCTCCTGTTGCTCTACGCCCTAGCCATTCACCTACGCCGCAGCCGCACCGAAGACAAGGCAGACCATGACTCCCCCGGAGCAGACCGACCGCCACGACCATGACCGCGACAGCGTGTCGCAGCGCAAGCGTGACCGGATCAACCTGCTGAACCTGGCCGTTACCACCGCCCGCGACGATGAAGCGCGCCCGCTCGACCTGCTGCGGCGCTTCGAGAGCGCGCGGATCGATGTGATGGTGGACGCGGTGATGGACCGTACGCTATCCGCACTCGATGAAGCGTCGGACTATCTGCTGGACAAGGGCAATCTATGACACTCAATGAGACGAAGATCTGGTTGCTCGCCACCTGGTCGAGGGTGTGGGAGCTGCGCACCGTCGCGCTGCTGTGGGCTGGCTTCCTGGCCACCTTCATCGCGCTGTTCGAGCTGCTCACCGACAACAACGCCTGGCGCGGCTTCGGGTGGGCGTTCATCGCCGCGGTGCTGATCGTCGCGCGCTGGCTGGCCCTGCACGACGAACAGATCGCCGATATGAACATCGTTCAAAAGGCTGATCAACAGCTGCGCGAGGCAGTGGTGGCGCACCAGGCGAAGCTCGAACGCGACGTCACGCTGCTGCGCTCGCAGCTCGACATCCATATCCGCTCCACCACCGCCGCTACTCGTCCTCGCCCCACTCCCTACAAGCGCACTCCTTAGGAGGTCCCGGCCATGACGCTCCCACGCTTCGACAGCTGGTCGAACGTGAACCTGATCGAGTACCAGGACGTACTTCTGATCATGAAGGGCAAGCAGGTATTGGCGCCCAGCGCCTGGCAGCACCAGTGGATCAACGACCGCATCACCGCCATTGACCTGGTGCTCGACTCCCGAGCGAAGCAACTCTTCGATGTGGTGACCGAGGAGCTGGCCAAGGTGCCCGACACCGAGACCGGCCTGGAAGCGGCCATCGCGGCGGCGATGAAGCGCCACCCCGCCGGCTCGAAGCTGCCCAAGAAGGAGGCGGCCGGTGATTGAGGTGCTCTACGACCACCAGCCGTGGCCCATTGGCTTCCCCGAGGAGATCGCTGTACCGGGTCGAGCGCTGGTGGCGCGTGACAAGAACGGCGTCGAGGTCGCGCGGTGGAATCAGGACCCGAGCAACGACGCCCGGCGGGCTACCGGCGTGCTGCCCGACACCATCATCTGGGAGAGCACGGAGGCGATTTCGTCGCTGCGACAGTGGTGGTTGTGGCACCAGATCATCGCCGAGTGCATGCATCGCGGCTGGACGCTGGCGTCGATGCCGCCCGAGGAGAAGCCGTGACGGACCGCTCGGGAGGCCTCAGCCAGTTGCAGGCGAGCACCATCGCGCGCCTCGACGCCGAGCTGGCCCACTACAAAGACATCGTCGCGCGCTCCGTCCAGGAGTGTCGGAAGATGCTCGACGAGGGCATGGATCCGGTCGAGTTCTGGGTGAAAGCCACGAAGGCCGCGCAGCAGTCGGTGGCCGCGATGGACAGCGACGCGATCGCCTTCTTCTACGCCACGCTGCTGCTGCAGGCCGCCCAGGATGTGAAGACCGATGACTGAGCCCCGCTACAGCCGCTACAGCGTCAGCTGGATGTGCCGTGGCTGCGGTGAGACGTGGGCTGACCTCGAACACCCTGACGACCCGTGCACGGCCACCGAAGGCTGCACCGGCGACATGATCGGCTTCGCCTTCTGGGAGGAAGAGCCCGAAGATCAGGCGGAGGCGGCGCGGCTGGCGTCCGCGTACACGGTGACCGACGACGACGGCACGCAGACACGCTACAACTCCGATGGAACGCGTGCCCCATGACCGTATTCAGCGCCATCACCTGGTTCTTCATCCTCGTCACCTGGCAGATCAACTTCATCAACCTCGCGCTCGGCTCGATCACGCAGGCGGAGTTCGCGGCCTCGATGGGGGACATGGAGGCCATCTTCATCAACCTGCGCAGGGCACGCCGGCTGCGGCGCTTCGGGTGGCCGTGGGTACGGCTCGTGCCCTATCTCCGGGAGCGGCTCTACCCACCGAGAGTGGAGGCAAAGAAGTGGTAGCCATCGAGTTTTCGGAGGGACGAGTGCTGGTAGGGGCCGAGATCGTGCACCCGGCGGCGAAGATGTTCCCGACCGGCGACGAGGAGTACGTGCACAAGCTGGCCACGAGCATCCGGACCGAGGGGCAGCGCACCGCCATCGTGCTCACCCCCGACGGACAGATGCTGGAAGGCCGCGGGCGGTGGGCGGCCTGCCAGGCGGCGGGCGTCACCCCGGTGACCAGGACAGAACGAGCAGCCAACCCCTGGACCTACATCTTGACCGCCAACCTGCCTCAGCTGGCGGCGATGCCCGAGCCCCAACGAGCAATGGTGCTCGGACAGGTCCCGATGTTGGGCCACGTCGGCACCCGCCGGGGTCGGATCGATGAGCCGCCGTCGCGTCGGCTGCTGGAGGAGATGACCGGCGTCAGTGCCACCACCATCCATCGGGCGCAGCTGATCGTCCAGCACGGAGTGCCGGGCCTCATCGAGCTGGTCGCCGCCGGCTCGGTCCCGCTGACCACCGCCCGCCGGATAAGCCAGGCCGACGTCGCGGTACAGCAGCGCTTCGTCGAGCGCGTACGGGCCGGAGAGAACCCGCGGCTCATCGCGCAGCCCACCGACCGCAAACTCGCCCGGATCCCGAAGGAGCCACGCAACACCCGGGCCCCGATGCGGCACCGGCACCGCTTCGTGCGCGAGCAGACCGTGGTCGGATTCCTGGACTCGCTGTCGGGACTGAGCACGCTCATCGATGCCGCCGAGGGCGGCCTCGAACAGTGCATCACCCCCGAGGAAGCGGGGCGTCTGCTGTACGAGTTGTCCCGCAAGCACATCGCCTATCGACGTATCTGCGATCTACTCAAAGAGCGGAAGGAACAGCAATCATGAGTTCACCTCTCGTCGAATTCTCCGAAGCCCCCGAAACACTCAAGGCGAAGGCCCCCGAAGTCCGGCGCAAGTTCATCGATACCTTCCTGGCCACCGATCTTTCGGTCGACCCGGTGGTGCAGCGGACCATCGACCTGAACTGGGTCAACTCCCGCAAGGGGAGCTTCACACCCAACGCCCTGCACGTGCTGACGGTGTCGCTGCGGGCCAACGGCCTCAAGCACATCATCGATGGTCAGCACCGCCACGCGCTCGCCCTCGCGGTCGACTACCACGAGCCCCTGACCTGCGAGGTCTACATCGGAATGACGCTCGCCGAGGAGGCGCTGCTCTTCCGTCTGCTGAACGACCGCAAGAAGGTCACCCCGATCGATAACTTCCGGATCAGGGTGATCGAAGGCGAGAAGATCGCCACCGATCTGACCGAGATCCTGACCCGCTACGGGTGGGTCGTGCAGCCCAACAAGTCTCGCCACAGCCTCCAGGCCGTCACCGCGCTGGAGCGCATCTACACCGGCTGGGGCCCGAAGAAATCCCAGAACCTCTCGACGGTCGAGTCCGTTATCTCGATCATCACCGCCGCCTGGGACGACAACCCCGACGGCGTACGCGCGGAGATCATCACCGGCCTGGGCATGGTGCTGATGCGTCACGGCGACAAGATCAACGTACGTCGCCTGGTCGCGCAGATGAAGGCCGTGCCCGGCGGACCAGCGGCGTTGTCGCGGCGGGCGAAGGCACTGCGCGAGATGTCGGGCGGCATGAAGATCGGGGACGCGGTCGCCACGAACTTCATCCACATGTCGAACTCGAACCTGACCAAGGACTCGAAGAACCGGCTGCCGAGCTGGATGGAAGAAGAGGACTACGACGAGTGAGTGGAGAACACCTGCCTGGCCGCGTCCAGGTACGCCGCAGCGGGGCGACGATGTCGATCCGCAACTCCGACTATCCGTCGGTGGCGGTGTTCTTCTCTCCGGCGGTGTGGAAGACGTTCACTGACGAAATCAAGGCCGGCAAGTTCGACTCCATCTCGGTGCTCGGATCGTCGGCTATCCAGGACTGGGGAGAGAGCGCGTAATGGCACTGAACAAGGGACTCCAGAAGTCGAGCTACTCCGGCAACGGAGGGTGCGTCGGCGTCAAGCTCAGCGACGACGGTGAGCGCGTCGAGGTCTGGGACTACAAGGACTTGACCAAGAAGTCCGTGCTCAGCACGGTCACCACCGAGGGCTGGGCGCACTTCATCCAGGAGTGCAAGGACGGCGAATTCGACATCGATGGTGGAGAGTGACCGCCCGCCATCTCATCGGCGCTAACCCTGACTACCAGCGCGGATGGGTCGACGGTGCGTGCTGGCAGCGTCAGCGCATGGCCGCGCTGCTCGTCGCCGCCGAACAGAACCCGGCCGCGCGCGAGTTGCTGAACGTACTACTGGCTGGAGACGAGGAAGAGGTGGCTACGACATGACCGGGATCGTGCTGGTGGCGTTCGCGCTGTTGCTGGCGATCTTCTCGCTGGTGCTGTGGCTGTTCCCGGAACTGCTCCCCGAGCACCTCCGGGCGCGTCTTGGGTGGGGACTGTGGCTGATCGCCTCGGTCATCCTGATCACGATCGCGCTGGAGTGGGGGAACATCGGGGTGATCTACAGCCATGCCGGCTGGACCGGCTATCGCTGAGCCCACCGAGGTGCTGCTGTGCGGGGACTGGCACGGCAACACCCGCTGGGCCACCAGCGTCATCGATATGGTGCCCGAGTTCATTCCCGAGGGTCCTCGGATCCTGCTGCAGCTCGGTGACTTCGGAATCTGGCCGGGGCGCTTCGGGGAGGACTACCTGGAAGGCGTCACCGAGGCGCTCAGGGAGGCCGACGCGCACCTCTGGTTCGTGGACGGCAATCACGAAGACCACTCGCGGCTCTACCAGCTACGCCAGACCCGCGCCGGCACCGACCGCTACACCGCTCCCTACGAGATCACCGAGCGCATCACCTGGCTGCCGCGTGGCTACCGGTGGCGCTGGCACGATCGACTCTGGCTCGCGCTCGGTGGCGCGACGTCGGTCGATCGCACGCTGCGCACCGTCGGCGTCGACTGGTGGGCCGGTGAGGCACTCACCTACGAGGACGTGACCGCGGCTCGCGTCGGTGGCCAGGTCGACGTGATGGTCACCCACGACTGCCCGGACGGCGTACCGGGCGCGCTGCGCCACGGCAACGAGGTCGTGCCGGCCTGGTGGGAACTGGGTCCGGCCATCGAGCACCGACGCGTGCTGCGCGCCGTGGTCAACGATGTGCGCCCGGAGTGGCTGTTCCACGGGCACTTCCACCACTACCACGACAGCCTCGTCGACTTCGGGTACGGGAAGCTGCGGGTAATGGGGCTCGACTGCGACGGGGTGCTCACCGGCAACAGCGTGCTGCTGAACATCAAGACGATGCAGATCACCAACCCGTGGGGTAACTCCGCCGCTATGTGGGCGGCCCGCCGTCGACAGAAGGAACCGAGATGACCCTGCGACGCGAGCTGCACCGGCTGCTCACCGAGCCGAGCCGCTACATCAGCCCGAAGATCTTCGGGGTCGCGGTCGCGGTGCTGCTGCTGTCCGCGTTCGGGCTGGTGGTCGGTATCGCGTCCGGACGCACCACGATGATCGTGGCCAACGCGATCGTGTTCTTCGTCTACGCGGTGCTCACCTATCGGTTCTGGCCGTGGCGGAAGCTGCCGTGACCCACGACTGGAAGCTGCGGACCGCGCAGAGCCCGGCCTATACGCGGACGAGGCGCCCCATCGCGGGCACCGTACGTCAGTCCTACTCCACCGCGTGCTCGTGCGGCTTCACCAGCGGCTGGTACGCCGTCAGGTTCATCGCCGAAGCTCGAATGAAGGACCATCTCAAGGAAGTTGCCAGCCATGGATGACAGCAACTGTTCGGTGTGCGGAGGCCCAAAGATCGACCCCGCGTCGCCCCTCAACGAATGGTCGTCGGCGTATCACCACGCCGACGACTGCCGGGTGCGCAACCGGCGCGAGTACAACAACGGCGTCAAGCGGATGAAGGAGCTGATCGAGGCCTCCTCGCTCGGCACCCCCGGCGCGCAGGCCTTGATCAAGATCGGGCGCCTGGCGATGCAGGGGCTGACCAACGAGGAGATCCAGACCGCGCTCAGCTCCGAGGACGTCACCCACGCTCGCGATGAACTCAACCGGCTGCAGCGCCAGATGGAGCAGCCGCGGTGGTGAGCAGTCACAAGCCCTGGGCGCTGATCAAGGCCGAGAGGCTGATCCGGTCGGGGCGCATTCCGCTCGACGATATGCGCTCCTACGGAGCGGCGCTGACGCTGTTCCTTGCCGAATACGACCGGCTCAAGGAGCAGGAGCAGGACATGATCCTGCTGATCGACGAGCACGCTCGACTCAAGATGGTCGAGGAGACCCTCCGCACGCTGATCAACCTGCGGCGCAACCCCGGAAACGTCAAGGGAGAAGCCGTGACCAGCTGGGTGACCATCGACAACAGCCGGCGCACCCCCAACGGCACCTATGCGGACCTCTCCGATTGCAACGGCCCGATAGCGATCGGTGACGTCGTCCACGTCATCGAACGCGAGTCATGCCTGACCGGTGGCGCGCTCGTCACCGGCATCGACGAGGAGTTCGTGTACCTCTCGCTGGCCTGGCACACGCTGACCGACGCCTACACGAATAGAAAGAGACCCGCGCAATGACCGAAGAGTCACTAGTCATCAACCCCTCGCACTACGACCGCTACCTGCGCTGTCCGACCTGCGGGGCGAAGCGCGGCTCCCCCTGCTTCAGCCTGCGCACCCGATTCCCGAAGCCGCTGCTCGGGGTGCACCC
>DATAZN010000618.1:0-2860 GCA_036272035.1 Mycobacterium sp.
GGCCAACGCCGGATCGCGAGGCGGTGCTGCCGCCCGCTGTGCTGCACCGACTGCTGGCAATAGGGGAGGTGGTTTTCGTCTGAGCAGATTGCCTGATGACTATTTCGATGAGCTGTACGCGCAGGCGGCCGACCCGTGGCACCTCGCCACCCGCTGGTATGAGCAACGCAAATACGCGATCACGCTGGCATTACTGCCGCGGCAGCACTACCGGCACGCGTTCGAACCAGGCTGCTCGATCGGCGTGTTGACGGCGCTGTTGACCGAAAGGTGCGCCAGCGTGACCGCTACCGACGTAGTCGCGGCGGCCCTGGACAATGCCAAGCGCCGACTCGACGAGATAGGCCGCGGCGCGCAGGTGACCTTCGTGCGGCAGTCCCTGGACGAAGCGTGGCCGTCGGGCCCCTTCGATCTCCTGGTGTTGTCCGAAGTCGGCTACTACCTGGCACCTGACGCGCTGCGCAGTGTTCTCGACCGGGAATGCCCGCGACTGGCTGGTGGCGCGACGGTGGTCGCCGCGCATTGGCGCCATCACGTCGACGATTATCTGATGGCGGGTGATCGTGTCAACGAGATAGTCGCCGACACCGCCGGACTGCACTCAATCGCCAGCTACCGCGACGACGATGTGGCCATCGATGTGTTCGACACCGCCGACCGCGCGTCCGTGGCCGCCCGCAGCGGGGTCCCGGGTTCCTAACCTGTCGTGAAGCGCTCTGATCTAGAGGGGAATTGGGCTTTTGCGCCGGATCAGGTCTTCGCCGCGGTCATAGTCGTCGTCGACGTTGTAGGTGAGAACGCCGACCGTCGCTCCGTCGGCCTCGTACCAGACGGTGAAGCCGTCGCCGTGTTCAACCAGTCGGGCGCGATCAAACCCGTCGCCCCATGCGTGGTACTTCAGCGTCGATTCGCCGATGGTGGTCCAGAAGCCGGGCACGGCGTCCCATTCGCGGGCGTGTCCGGCGGCGCCCGCGCCCGCGATCTCGCCTTGATCGACGGCGTCTTGCCAATGTTCAACCGCCACCGGTCTGCCGGCAAGGCTGTTGTAGGCAAGCGCGACATCACCTGCGGCAAAGATGTTTTCGGCCGACGTACGCATCTGCGCGTCGACAGCGATCCGGCCTTCACTGGTATCGATGCCGGCCGCGCCCGCCAGTGCTGACTGCGGTGTGACTCCCGTGGCGGCGATGACGAGATCGCAGTCGATCGTCACCCCGTTGTCTAGGCGGACCGCTCCGTCGCCGAGGCTGCTGACCGAGACCGAGCCCATATAACGCGCTCCTACTTCGCGCAACAGACCAACGATGCGCTGGCCGGCGTCATCACCTAACCGATTGCCCTGGGGGACGGGATCGGGTGCGACGAGAGTCGTTGATACTCCACGCATTGCCAGCGACGCCGCTGCCTCGCAACCGATGAAACCCGCTCCGATGACTACTGCGGAATCAGCCTTCGCGGCCGCGGAGCGCAGTGACTTCGCGTCGCCCAGCGACCGGAGTTGCAGAGCCTTCTCACCGCCGGAAACCGGAAACGGGGACGGTTTGGCTCCGCACGCCAACACCAGCGATCGGTAAGGGTAGTGCTGTTCGTTCGCGACTACGTATTGGCCGGCTACGTCAATAGCCTGGACGCCACTGGTGTGGATCAGCTCAATCGCTTGTTCGTCGAACCATCGGCCAGGATGCAACTCAGTGTCGGCAATGTCGGCCTCGCCGCGCAGGAACTCTTTGCTGAGCGGAGGCCGCTCATAGGGCAGAGCCGGGTCGTCGGTCAAGATGTGGACCGGGTCGTCTGAATTGAGTTGGCGGAACGCCTCTGCCGCACTCACGCCTGCTGGGCCGCTGCCGATGACGATCAGTCCTGCCGAGTCCACGTCTGGCCGACTACCCGGATTTGCGCCGGTTTACGCGGCAAGTTCCTTGTTGTCACTGTGGCTGCCTACCTCGACTGTGTGACGGACTAATCGAAGCGCGCTCTCGAGCTCAACCCGAAACTTCAAACATCCAGTTGGTGCGGTTCGACGTCGCGGTAAGTTCCCACACGTGAGTGAAGACAGAGTGTGCGTGCAGATAGGTGCTGCCGGCGTGGCAACGGTGAGGATGGTGCGCGCCGACAAGCACAATGCGCTTGACCAAGCCATGTTCGAGGGTTTGATGGATGCCGCGGGGCAACTCGCAGACGACGCTTCGGTTCGCGCGGTTGTGCTGCACGGCGAAGGCAAGAGCTTCTGCTCAGGCCTGGACGTTGCCAGCTTCATGTCCGGACGGGGTGGCACCCGGGTTCTGCTTGACCGCGATGGCGACCGGCTGGCCAACTTCGCTCAGCGGGTGAGCTACGACTGGTCGTTGGTGCCGGCGCCCGTGATCGCCGCGATTCACGGAAATTGCTTCGGCGGCGGTCTGCAGATCGCGCTGGGCGCCGATATCCGGGTCGCCGCGCCGGAAGCCAAGCTGTCTATCATGGAGATCAAGTGGGGCCTCGTTCCCGATATGGGCATCACGCAGACACTCCCGCGACTAGTGCCTATCGATGTCGCCAAGGAGTTGACGTTCAGTGGCCGGATCGTTTCTGGAAGCGAGGCTTTGGCTCTCGGGCTGGTCACTCGAAATAGTGACGATCCGCTGGCCTCGGCGCTGGCGCTAGCAGACGAGATCGCGCAGAAATCTCCAGATGCCGTCCGTGCCGCCAAGCGCCTGTACGACCAGACATGGGTCAGTGACGACGTTGCCGCTGCCCTGATACGTGAATCCGAGCTGCAAGGCGGGCTGATCGGCACGCCCAATCAGATCGCCGCCGTTGTGGCCGGAATGTCGGGGGAGCAGCCGGTCTTCGTCGACCCTGCTGAGCGTTAAGCTCGCTA
>DATAZN010000619.1:0-22088 GCA_036272035.1 Mycobacterium sp.
GGGGTGCCGCACCGCTCTATTAGCGTAAAGGGGGCTTGATGGCTAGCTTGACGACCCAGGTTATCCGGCCGAATAGCACGCCTCAAGCGGGCACGGGTATTACCATCACCGGGACCGGGCCGGCCAGTACTGTGTTGGCGGACAACCTGGATACCACTTTTATCTCCATCAATGGACTATGCCGACTGGATAACCAAGTATTGCGGGTTGGTTTCCCGACACCGACTATTCCCGCTGGAGCCAAGGTATATTCAGTAGGCCTTCGTCGTCGGACGTTTACCCAGGTCGCCAGCACGCCGGCTCCCACCATCCCGGTGTGCAACCACTGGCTCCGGTCAGTGACCGGCACGATCGCCATCGCCGGCCAGATTCTGGACATCCAGAAGTTCTTCTTCAACAGCAACTGCCCGACTTCTCCCCCGACCGCTCCCACCGTTCCGGTGTGGATCGAGGAGAACCTCGGGACGTTCCTCACCGGTCCGGGTGGGCAGCCGTGGGACCCCACGACCAACCTGGTCGGGCTGACCTACGACATTGGACGCGACGACGCGAGCACCACCACCACGCTGAGCGTGAGCGCGGTCTACCTCGACGTCACCTACCAGCAGGCCAGCTCGATCACCGTCACTGGCCCGACCGGCACCGTCAGCTCGACGCGCCCCACGGTGAGCTGGACCTACGCAAGCCCCGACTCCCAGCCGCAGGCCGCCTACAACATCGCCATCTACACCGCGGCTCAGGTGGCCAGCCTCGGCTTCGCTCCGTTCGTCACGGTGCCGGTGCAGACCTCGGGGGTAACCCTGGGCGAGGACTTGTCCTGGACGCTCACCAGCGACGTCACGGACGGCACCTACTCCGCCTACGTCCAGGCGTTCTCGCAGTGGTCGGGGCCGGGTACCTTCCCGACGGCGGTCGCCTCGACCACCTGGACTCGTCTGGCCACTCCCGCCAGCCCTCCGCTGGCGGCGGTGCTGAACACCGCGGTCTTCGACGTCACCAACAACCGCGTGCAGCTTGCGTTCCAACCGGGCGGCAGCAGCCCCGCGACGACCGCCTTCCTGGTACAGGCCTCGCGGGACAACGGGACGAGCTGGACCGACATCCCGAGCCTGTCCTATCTGCCCGCGAACGGGATGACCCCGCTCTCGGTCTACGAGTACACCGCTCCTCTGAACGTGCTCAGCCAGTACCGGGTGATCGCGTACAGCGGTTCGGTGTTGGTGGCGGCCCAGTCCCCTTCGAACGTCTTGTCGGTGACCCCGTTCGGGGACAAGCACTGGCTGAAGAACCCGAGCAACCCGTTGCTCAACACGGTGCTGCCGGTCGCGGTCTCCAAGAGCGACACCGGCATCAAGGTGACCAAGCGCCGCACGATGGGCACCTTCTTCCCGCTCAGCGCCGATGGCTCCGAGGCGTTGCCGTTCATCGTCGGTGGTCCGACACATGGTGACGAATACGAGATCGAGCTGTTCTTCGAACTCGATGACCTGACGAACGTCTGGCCGGTCGTCGATGAACTCGACCGCACCGGCGGAACGCTGCTGCTGCAGAAGCCCGACGGTTCGCAGGTCTGGGTCGGGCTCGGTCCGGGAGCGAGTGGCCAGGACACCACGGAGAACTACAACGCGCTGCCCGGCGTCCCCACGCGAGTCCAGTGGCGGCGGCGGAAGTTGGTCATGACCCAGACGCGCGTACCCGACTACTACTAGCGGAAGTGAGCGTCGATGCAAGGACGCACTCCCGACTTCGACGCCACCGCCCGCAAGCCACACACCGCGGTCTCCCGGGTCGACATCATCCAGAACGGGGCGGTGGTCGGTTATCTGTTGGTGCACGCGGGCGTCGTGCAGGCGGACCGCACCGCCGCCTTGATGCGCACTATCCAGGTGGAAGTGAGTGACCCTCTCAAGGTTCTCACCCCGTTGGGGATGACTTCGCAGCTCGCGCCATTCGGTACGCGTATGCAGGTCTGGCGCGGAGTGCGTATCAAGAGCACCGAGGTAGCGACCGCTTCCTATAACGCCGCTAGCCCTTTCACGCCGCTGACCTCAACTGGCGTGATGAACGGTGTCAAGATTGACACCGACGGTGGCCTGATTTTAGGACCCTGATGTTCGAAGAACTGAGCGTGCATCCCAAGATTCTGGTTACTGGTCCATGTCGATCCGGCACGACCATCGTCGGGAAGATGATCGAACACGACACCGGCCACCGGTACGTGGACGAGACCGAGTTCAGCATCTTCAAGCGCCACCTGTTCGACAATATTCTCTTGTCGGACAAGGTGGTTGTGCAGTGTCCGATGTTGTTTACCGACATTGTGGATAACCCTCCACCTGACGTCTTCGTGGTGGTAATGCGCCGCAGCGTGGACGACATCAAGTCCAGCTACGACCGGATATTGCGGTTGCAGGACCTGCGCCCAGTACGACTGGCGGCGGCGCCCGTCGGGTCCATCGTGGGGCTGAACGCTGGCGCTGACGGTGGCGTCATTGCTGGCGCGGTATACAACTATTGGGATAGCCACGCCAAGTCGTTCTCGTTTGTCGAAGTGCAGTACGAGGACATCAAAGCTCACCCGCTCTACATCAGCGCGGAAGAACGAGCAGGATTTGACATTAAGCAAACCTGTAGGGGGTGATTTGCTATTCCCACTCAGATCCAGTTCCTCGATATGAGTGTCTCCGTCACTCCCCCCACCGGGTACACGCAACCGCTCCCGATCCCGCTGGGTCCGAACCGACAGGCCAACGATCTCCGGCTCGCCTTCATCTCCGCCTCGGGGGTGTCGGGCGGCGCGCTGCTGGAGATGCAGCTGCAGCCCGACCCTCCCACGGGGTTCACCGCCGCCTACTCGTTGAACCCGGGCCACGAGACTCACGCGGCCTACTACCGACGTCTCACGGCCACCGACGCCGACACCGTCAACGTGGATTGGGACAAGCCCACGAACTGGCAACACTTCCTGTTCGCCACATTGACCGCGCGGGGGGTAAGCCCCACCACCAACCCCACCGGTGGCTCCTTGTCGCTGAAGCAGACGCAGGGCGACACGACCGTAGCGGCCGCGTCGGTGACAGTGCCGGGAGCCGGCGTGATGGTCTTCCTCATGGGGACCGTGCCGGATCCCTGGGTCACCTCGGGCGTGGCGCCTTCCTGGGCCATCTCGTTGGGGGCGCCGACTGGGTGGACGAACCTGGTCGCTACCGACAAGTCCGGAGCCACCTTCTTCCAGTACGGGACCGACCCCAGTCTCATTGTGGTGGCCAAGACATTCTCCGCTTCGGGAACCACCGGAGTGGTGTCGTTCCCGTCCGCCCAGGGAGCCGCCGCTTTCGCGGGGCTCTATCTGTTCCTGACCCCGGCATCGGATTCGACCGTCAGCGTGGGGGCCGCCTAGTGGCCACGAAAAGAGCGAGCATATGACTGCCTATGTAGTGAGGCACGACCAGTCGGCCTCCCCGTCGATCTCCATCCTCGCGGTCACCTGGCCGATTCGGTTGGCATCGATCACTTTCTGGAGCTATCTCACCACCATCGCGGAGCTGGCCAACGTCTTCCGCTACGACAGCGGGGTGGCGTCTGGTGGGGCCGTCGCTCCGGTCATTCCCATGCGTCAAGGTGCACCAGCAGCTACCGCCACAGCTCGGATTGGGACGCTCACCCTTACTGGCACTTTTCACTACATCAATAGCACCGCCATCTCCCCCGGGCAAACCGAGTCGGTTATCACCGTTGGTACGACCCTGATTAACGTTCATACCTACGGGGGTTCAACGGCGCAGATTCAATTCCCGCTGACCACCGTGATTTCTCCCGGAAGCTCACTGGTGGTCAACTGCAGCATCTTCGGGTCACGCACCGGCTGCGAGATTTACTTCGAAGAGCTAAGGCTCCAGGGTAGTTACTAGCGGAACGAGGAGATTGAGTAGATGACCTCGTATTACGCGTTCTCTGATGGCTCTGAGCTAGCCATTAGGGCTGTCACATATGAAATCCGTATTGCTTCAGTGAACCTCATGTGCTACGCGGGCGGCATCGAACTTGTCACCACCCACCGGCACGAGGTGTCGTCCCTTGGTGGTGGTACAGCGGCTGACGTAGCACCGCTGTACCAAGGCGCTCCGGCCGCAACCGCCACAGCGAGGTCCGGAACTTCCGCTTTGACCTTCTCTGGCACGGACAGAATTGTGGGCAGCGCGTTTGTCCCACAAGGAAACTCCACGGCCGTCATTGGGCTATACACGGTAGTCACTCAACACGGATCAAACGCTCAAATTCAAACTCCTCTAACGCTGACGGTCGCACCTGGCAGTGTGTACCACGTCAAGGGAATCACTACCGGAACCGTTGTTCAGGTCTTCTTTGAGGAATTGCGACTAGTGGGCAGTTACTGACACGTGAGGATTGGAAGCGAATCCATTGGCTAACTTTGTATTCCCATGTGCAAAGGGTCGCTTCGTAGAGAAGTACTCGTTGTTGACCGGCAGCGACAACATCGTTGTGGTGCTTCTCCAGTCCTCCGGACTCCAGGCGGACGCCACGCTCGCCGGCTACACGAACCTGGCCACCCTGCTCGCCGCCACGTCAGACGAAGCGACGTTCACGAACTATGCGCGCATCATCCTGGCCAGCGGCAATATCACCATCACGACCACGACCACCGTGACGGTTTCTCTGACCGGCAACCTGGTGTGGAACTCCGCCGGAGGAGCGGTCAACAACATCCTCGGGGCAGCTCTGACCTGCTATCGCCCGACCTCTGGCTCGGCGGATTCGGCGATCATCCCGATGACCAAGCACGACTTCAGCACGACGACAGCGGGCGGCAACCTGACCGGCACGGTCACCACCATTGCTACGGCGGCCTGAGCCATGGCTGAGACTGACACCGCCTCCGCGATCACCCCGAGTCTCTCGACCGCCAGCACCTTCGCCATCGGGGCCGCCTCCGAGATCGACACCGGCGGACAGGCCTTCAACACGCTGTTCGGGTTCTGGGTCAGCGACCCGCTGCTGCTGCCCGGCACCCCCGTCACCGCGTCGGTGGTGCGTTGGGCGGCGACCACTCCTTCTGGCACCACGCTCACGGTCGAGACCAGCATCAACAACGGCGCGAGCTGGGACCTAGCGGCCAACAACGCTCCCATCCCGCGGCTGCACGAGGGCGACACCACGACCCGCTTCGTACTAGCTCGGGTCACCCTGACTCGTGCGACGGCGGGGACCACCTCCCCGAAGGTGACTTCCTTCGAGATGAGCGTCTCGCTGGACGCGAGCACCGACGAGATCGTCCCGCTGGGCCACGGCATGATCGACAAGGTCACCGTCAGGGCCGTGGCGGGCTCGACCGGCGCCGGCAGCGCGACGAGCGCCCCTTCCTCCAGCGCGGTCATTGCCAAGGGCGGCGGGCAGATGGGTGCCGCTACCGACATCCTTATCCATGTCACCGATCTCGGCCGCGCTATCAAGAGGAACGTGTGGCAGGAACCTTTCACGGTAGCCGCTGGCATGAATTACGCGGATGCCGCGAAGGCAATGGTGCTGGATAGGCTGCCGTCGCAGAAGGACTTCTCCCTTTCCTCCACTACGCGCGTATTGCCTGACGTCGTCGTCTATGGGATGAACCAAGGTGGCGACCCGTGGCAGGACATCATCGAATTGGCGGCCGCGATCGGGTTCGAGGCTTACTTCGATCCGTCGGGAGTCTTCGTATTCCGACCAGTTCCTGACCCGACCACCGGCGACCCGGTGTGGGTGTTCGATGAGGACTCTAACCCGCTGGTGTCGGAGGCCTCCCGGGAACTGAGCGACGATCAGACCTTCAACCACATCGTCGTCATCGGCCAATCAACCTCCTCGTCTAACGCGGTGAACGCGGAGGCGTTCGACGATAACCCGAACTCGCCTACGTACATTCTCGGACCATACGGGTCGGTGTCGGAACGACTCACCTTCTCGCTTATCACGACCGCCGACCAGGCGCAGGACGCCGCTAACGCAATCCTCAAGAACTCGGTGGGGGCTTCCGACCAGGTCACCATTACCTGCGTGCCGCACCCGGCCTTGGAGCCAGGTGACATCGTGAAGATCAATATCGGAGACGTCAACGTCGATGGCAACTACATGATTAATTCCATGACGACGTCTCTGTCTTCCGCTGACCCGCAGCAGCTTGTGTGCTTCCGCCAGTCCACCAAGTGAGGAGTGATTATGGACGCTGCTATCGCTCGGCTGGCCCGCAACATCAAGCGCGGCGGGAACTCGACGGGCTGGGTGCCCCGCGACCAGCGAGTCTCGATGCACCTCGGCTCGATCGGGAACGTCGACCTGTTCAACGGGATCGTCGACTTCGAGTACAACGACCCGAGCGGACTGGTGATCCCGGGCGTGACCTTCCTGCAGACCTACTCGGCTTCGAATCCGCCCGCCGAGGGGCACACCGTCTGGCTGCAGCACTTCGGTACTGACGTCATGGTGATGGGCCAGCAGGTGAACCCCACGAACATCGTCATTCCGACATGACGCAGTGCTCGCCGTCCGGACTGGGGGTACTGGCCTTCAACCTCGTGATCCCGCAGGCGGCCGACTGGCCAGGCATTAACTACCCGATCATCGGCCCCGATGGGTCGCCGTATGACCTGAGTGGCTGCTCGGCCCGAGGGCAGATTAGGCCCCATCCGGGATCCGACGAAATCTACTTCACCTGGTCGACCAGTCCCGCAGCCGGTGAAGGGTTGATCACTTTCTCCGGCACCACTCTGAACATCCGGGTTCTCGCCACCGAATCCGAGCCATGGGTATTCGCCCAAGGCGCCTACGACATTCTGCTGAACAACCCAGCGGCTCCGCTGGGGCTGCGGACGTCGCGGGTGGCCATGGGATCCGTCACCGTCTCCCCCGAGGTTACTCAATGAGTGTTAAGCGCACCTGCATTTACTGCAACCAGGAAGACGACCACCCCAAGCACGAACGAATTCTGCCTGGATTCGTGTCGGTGTACGGGCACATGGACTGCTGTGCCACAGCCACCGGGTGCGAGCTGTGCGTCTCCGTCGTGGAATCTGCGGACGGCAAGCGCGGGGAAGACCTCCGCGATCACATCATGAGCGAGAAGGGCTGATTCCGTGGGAAACGTTGTCACTATCGAGGCAAACAAGTTGGTCACCTCTAGCGTGACGGGTGCGTCCTACACCGCCGCGACTGGTGCGATCAACCTGGCGCTGGTCACCGCCAACGGCGATGCGACCACGGCGGGTACCGAGGTCACTGGTGGTTCTTACGCACGTCAGCCAACTACTGGCAGCTGGGGATCGGCGTCCGCTGGCGCGATCACCAACAGCATTAGCGCGATCAACTTCACCGGCATGCCCGGGACGATCACCATCGTGGGTATCGAACTGTGGGACTCTGCCGGCACTCCGGTTCGACGCTGGTTCGGGGCATTGACGGCCAATAAGACGGTAAACCCTGGGGATACCGTTACTTTCGCTACGTCCAGCATCTCGATTTCGTTGACGTAAGGAGAGGTACTGGTTATGTCTGCAGGTATTTACCAGTTCACAGTTAATGACACGACACCATGGGTCCAGAGTGCCACGTTCAACGGGTTGTTGCAGAGCGGCAACGGTTTTGTGAGCGTGACTAACAACGGACCAGAAGTGGTTTACGCTGGTATGGTGCAGAAGACCGCTCCGACGGTAGTTGCTTGGCCCGGAGCATCGACCATGCGGATTTATCCTGGACAGACTGCCATCTTGCCAGCTGATACCACTCAGGACTTCCAACGTCTTTCGTTTAATTCTGCTCACAGCGGCAATGGAGCGTCTATCACCATCACCTTGTCTCAGTAGGGTGGGCCAGTAGTTCATGGCTATCTCGAACATTCGGTGGGGCGCCGCCTCGTCAGCGCTCAACTCCGGAGGCACGACGACGCCTCTAGCGTTGACGGCAGCGTTCCCCACTGCGGGTAACGCGCCTATCGACGGTGATCTGTGCGTGGTCGTAGTTAGGGCCTGGCGGAGTGCTACTACTACCCTTCCTTCAACGCCGTCTACTTCAACCGCAGGTTGGTCCAGCAAAGATAACGAGTCGATGGGCAACGGAAGCACATCTCCGACTGGTCCGTTAACAAACTCTATGCGACACCGCATTTATACCGTTACCTACGATTCCACCAGTACCGTTGCCCCCGTTATCAACTATTCGGCAGCCACTACAACGGACTACATGACCGTACAGTTGGCGTGTATGACCGGCGCGGATTCGATGGACCAAATCGGCGTATGGACTGCCGCCGCTTCAGCCTCTACGACGGTGATCGGTCCCGCCCCCGTGTTGCCGGACCCGGTCGTTGCAGGCGGGGCGGTGATCGTGCTGCTCGACCACGAGCGCAAGCTGTCCTCGGGCTCCGTCCCGAACATTTCCGGGGACAGCTTGACGTGGACTCAAGGCGCACAGGGTGGCACGACAGCGTCGTTCGGCTGGGCTAACTACTCCGCACCGGTGCCGAGTCAGACGTCGGTGACCGCGAAGCAGGCGACGATCGCCACCACGTCAGGCAAGGGCTCAGGGCATATGTTGTCGTTCCTGCCTGCAGGCGGAGGTGCGCGTCCGCGCGTTGTGTCATTCGCCGCGATCCAGCGCGCGTCTACCTACTAAAGGGGGACGGGAAAAGTGACTGGAGTCGATGGCTAATGACCCGATAACGGCCAATGCGACAGCGATGTGGAAAGCCACCGGAAGTCCGCTTACTACCTTGTCCGTGGCGCCCTCGACAGTGGGGGCGCTGCTCATATTCACTGGCACTCACGCGACCACTGGTGCGATTACGGCAGTGTCCGGAGCCGGCTGTAATGCCTCGGGTTCAGGTCTCTCGGGGGCGTGGACCCGGATCGTAGGACCGTTCTCTAACGCGTCCGGGTTCGACATGGAGATCTGGATGGCCCAGGTAATCACGGCTGGGTCTTCCACGCTTACTATCACCGGTGGTGCCGGCGGCACCACTCGAATGAATTGCAAGGAGTTCAACGCCACCGGAGGCACGAACACTGTCTGGACGCAAGACGGCAGTGGATTGACTAAGGCGAATACAACATCTAGCACCAATGTCACATTCCCCACGTTGACGCCCAGTGGCGTAAACCGGCTTTACATAGGATACGGCACCAACGGCACGGGTCTCACTACTGGAGCCACCGCTGGGTATACGGTTGAACTCGATTCCGGCACCAACCCGGTGGTCTATGACCCGAGCGTGGCTCAGTCAGCGCAGACGCCGATCAGCAAGCAGAGCGGTTCTGCGGCGTCGTACACCGTCGGCGCGCTGGTTACGGCGTCGAACCTTACTAGTCGGCGCCAGGTGCGCGTCATCACTCAAGCGGTCAATCGCGCCTCGCGCTTCTAAGGAGTTTTTGTGGCTGACCAATATTTTGCTTCGTCCGAGGCGATCGGACTAGTGGCGACCACCCCCGTAGTGACACTTGATGTCACCTCCACGGCGGCGGCTCGGAGAATTTCGTGTAACGAAATCGGAGTGTCATTCAACGGGACAAGCTCTAGTGCAGTTCCCGTTATTGTGCGCCTGGTGCGTACCACGGTCGCTCCCGTCACTACGAGTTCGCCCGCTCAGGCCGCGACGCCACTAGACCCAGCCTCTCCGTCATCGCTATGCACCGCTTACGCGCCCTCCACAGCTGCGGTGTACAGCACGTCGGGCCCGACCGTAGGTACCACCTTGCGGACGTGGTACGTGCCCCCGACCAGTGGGCTTGTGGTGCAGTTCCCCTTGGGCCAGGAACCCGACGGACCGGCCACGACGGCAGCTGGACTGGGGATCCAGATCGTGGCGCCCGCAACTGTGGCGGCGATCAGTTACATGGTCTGGACCGAGTAAATCACTAACCGGGAGGTGACTCGTGGCTCTTCTCGGTAGGGGCTTCCCGGCGCACGCACTGTGGGTGCGTCCGCACGGCTTCGCTACCTTTAGCGCGGCAGCGACCCTGTCGGCTGCCACCGGGCTCACTAGTGCCGCCTCCGTCAATGAGCGTCCGATGGCGACACTGGCGGCGACCACCAGTCTGACCGCTGCCGCGAAGCTCACTCAGCGCCCGGCCGCCACACTGTCGGCCACCGCTGGGCTCACCAGCGCTGCCTCGCTCGGCGAGCGGCCGACGGCGACCTTGTCGGTCGCCAGCAGTCTGACCGCCGCCACGAAACTCACGAAGCTCCCGTCCGCGACGCTGCCGGCGGTCACCAGCCTGACGTCGGCCGTACACGACACCCAGCGTCCAGCCGCGGTGCTGAGCGTTACCACGGCGCTCACGGCAGCTGTACTGGTCGGCACGCCGGCCTTCGCCACCTTGGCGGCGACGACCGGCCTGACCAGCGCTGCCTCGCTCGGAGAGCGCCCGCACGCGACACTGTCGGCTACCACCGGTCTGTCCGCTGCCACCACGAAGCTGACGAAGTTCCCGTCGGCGACGTTGGCGGCCGTCACCAGCCTTTCCGCGACCGCGAAGGATGTAGTCACCGGGGCAGCCGCGATCCTGTCGACGTCTGCGAGCTTGACCGCCACGTCAGTGGTCCACACCTCCGGTGCGGCCGTGCTGTCGACGACCGCTGGACTGACCAGCCATGCGCTAGTCGTCGAACGCCCGGTGGCGTCGCTGGCGACCCTGACGGGGCTGACCGCCACCGCTCACGTCACCGTTCGACCCGCGGCGACATTGTCCGCGATCACCTCGATGTCGCTGGTACCGACCGAGTTCGGCGCTGCGGCACTGCCAGCTGTCACCGCTCTGACCGCCTCCGCGAAGCTGACAAAGTTCCCAGCCTCGGCCCTGAATGCCGCTACGGGGTTGGCGTCGGGCGCTCGGATCACCGAGCAAGGCGCTGCGACACTGAGCGCCACCACTAGCCTGTCCGCGACCGCTGTCACCGCTCGCGATGGTGGCACCGCGACACTGGTGGCCACCACCGGTTTGACTTCGGTGGCACGTGGTGGGCCCGCCGGAGCCGCGACTCTCGCGGCGCAGTCCCAGATCGATATCGGGCCTTACCCGCTATACCCCAGCACTGGCCTCTACCCGAGTGGCACGCTCTACCCGTCCACAGGACCCTGGGTTCACACCTTCCCAACCGCCAGTCTGTCGGCGGTGGCGGCGCTCACTGTAGCTGCTTCCGGTGGCCGCATCCTGGTCGCCGCCGCCCTGAGCGCCACCACAGGGCTCACGGCGAGTGCGACTCGCGTCAAGGTGGCGAGCGCGACCCTGAGCGTCACCACGGCGCTCACGGCTGTCGCTTCGATCAGCTACCTGCCGAGCACGACGCTGCACGCGGTCGGTGGACTGACCACCGGACCGGTCGACACCACCCGGGCCGCCGCGACTCTGTCGGCGTCTACGGCGTTGACCGCGCAGGCTCGCGACGCGGTCTTGGTTTCAAGTTCGCTCTCCGTGAGTGCGCACCTGATCGCCGCGACGACGCACATCGCGCTGCCCAGTGCCACGCTCAGCGCGGGTACTTCGCTGGCCGCCGCGACGCGCGACACGCAGCTGCCGCACGCGACACTGTCGGCGATCACCGTCCTGACCTCGTCGGCCGCCGACACGCAGCGTCCAGCCTCGGCGCTGTCGGCGACGGCGGCGCTGGTGGTCGCGGCACGCGACACACAGCTCCCGACCGCGACGCTCGCGGTGCACGCCGCGCTGGTGGCGTCGTCGCTCCTTGTCGCGCTGCCGCACGCCACCCTGGCGGTTACGACCGCCTTGACGGCGGCGGTACGCGACACGCAGTTGCCGCACGCGGCTCTATCGGCGATCACCTCGTTGTCGAGCCAGGTCGGGGACACCGAGTTCCCGGCGGTGGGGCTGCACGCGGTCACCGGGGTCACTGCGGCTGCCAAGCTGACCAAGCCGGCGTCGGCGACGTTGGCGACGGTTGCGACTCTCGTCGCGTCCGCCCACGACGTACAGCTGCCGCACGCCACCCTGGCGGTCACCGCGGCGCTGACGGCTACGGCGCATCTCGTCCAGCGTCCGTCCGCCACCTTGGTGGCCACCACCGCTCTTACAGCGGCGGCGCGCGACACTCAGCTTCCGTCCGCGCACCTCGCGGCCGTCACTGGGCTGAGCGCGACGGCGTTCGTGGTCGAACTTCCGTCCGCGCACCTGAGCGCGGCGACGGCGCTGCACGCCGCAGCGTCGGTCACCCCGCACCCGACCGCCACGTTGGCGGTGGTCGCGGGGGTAACCTCGACCGCGTTCGTCGTCGAGCTGCCGATCGCCACGCTGGCGGCCACTACCGCCATCAACGTCGACATCTCCGACATCTCGCTGCCGGCGGACGCGACTCTGGCGGAGTCGACTTCGTTGGTCGCGTCCGCGTCAGTGCGCGTGCTGACACACGCGGCGCTGTCTGCCACCAGCGTCATGGTGTCGTCGGCTCAGGACGTGGAGCGCCCCGCCGCTCATCTGACGGCCACCACGGGGCTCACCTCGTCGGCGTTCGTCACGCAGCGTCCTGCCGTCGTCCTCGCTGCGCACTCCACTCTCACGACGGAGCCGCGCGACACAGAGTTCCTTAGCGCGCACCTGACGCCGGTGACCGCGTTGTCGGCGAACGCGACGGTGGTGCACCACGTCCTGGCCGCGCTGGCCACGGTCGCGGCGTTGCACGCCGACGCCACCCACGGGGTGTCCCCGACCGCGACGCTCTCGGCCAGCACCTCCCTGACGGGCACCACGCACATCGCGGTGATGGCGAAGGCGGTGCTGAGCGCGGTCTCGGCGGTGAACGCGCACCCGCGCGACACCGTCTTTGCCGAGGCGGTGCTCGGTGCGCTGACGGTGCTCACCGCGACCGGCCACCTGCGTCCGTGGGAGGCGTTCTCCGGACCGCCCAGCCTCCAGCAGGGGGTACTGGCCGCCCAAGCGATGGCGCTCAGCTCGATCGTGGCCGCAATCGCCAGGGAGGCCGAAAGTCCCCGCGCGCAGTTCGCACAGTGCGTCGGGGCACCCCGGGCCGCGCAGGCGATACCGGTGCCGGATACCGACTCGGGCCCACCTGTCCCAGTGAGACGTTAAGGAGCGCTTGGAATGACCTACCCGTTGCCCTCCTGGACGGACGACCCGACGACCTCCGACCCGATCGACGCGGAGAATCTCGATCTCTACAACACCGCGATCGATGGCCTCGACACCCGGACCTCCACCATCGAGGCCTCCGGTGCCGTCAACGCGCTGGCCACCGCCAAGGGCGACATGATCGCGGCGCACGCCGTCAACGACATGGAGACCCTCGGCGTCGGGACCGACGGGCAGGTGCTCACGGCGGACGCGTCCGCCACGCTGGGCGTGGGGTGGGCGGACCCAGCGCCCGGCGGGGTGTCCTCGGTGACAGCCGGGGACACCTCGATCCACGTCGACAACACCGACCCGATCAACCCGACGGTCATCGTCAACCAGGCGAACCTGACCGTCGCGGAGTCGCAGGTCACCAGCCTGACGACGCACCTGGCGGCCAAGCAACCGTTGGACTCCGATCTCACCACTATCGCGGGCCTGACGCCGGGCTCCGGCAACGTGATGGCGGCCGACGGATCGGGCTGGATCAGCAAGACCTACGCGGCGCTGAAGACCGCGCTCGGCCTGACCAAGTCCGACGTCGGGCTCGGCTCGGTGGACAACACCGCCGACACCGCGAAGCCGGTCAGCACCGCCCAGCAGACCGCGCTCAACCTCAAGCAGGATCTCTCCGCCAAGGCCGCGGCGTCGGGCTACGCGAGCCTCGACGGCAGCACGAAGGTCCCGATCGCGCAGCTCCCGACCGGCACCAGCTCGACCACGGTGACCATCGGGAACGACTCGCGACTGTCCGACAGCCGCACCCCGACCGGCTCCGCGACCGGCTCGCTGACCGGCACCTACCCGAACCCGGCCATCGCGGCGGGCGCGGTCGGAGCTAGCGCGATCGCGTCCGCGCTCATCGATCCAGCCGCCGGCACGGCTGGTCTTCGCACCCTCGGCACTGGTTCGACGCAGGCGTGCGAGGGCGATGACGCTCGGCTGAGCGACAACCGGGACCCGAACGCGCACGCGGCCACTCACGCCCTCCTTTCCGGCGACACGCTCTTCCCGAGCGCGATCGGGGCGGTCGATACGGCCACCGTCACCGCGGTGGGTGACCTCTATGTCGCTACCGGGGTCGGCACCGTCGATCGGTTCGGGGTTGGCGCCGACGCGCAGGTGCTGGTCGCGGACTCGACGCAGACCAGCGGGCTGTCGTGGGTGCCCGTGCCCGCGCCAGACTGGGCTGGGCAGATCGAGACCCTGGCTGATGGGACCACGATCAGTCCGGACTGCGTGAACGGAGCGATCAAGGGGGGATCCTGCGACTCGCTGAGTAGCAGCACCACCCTCAACGCCCCCGCCAATGGCGCGATCTGCGCCGTCTATCGCGCGCAGATCACCGCGATCGGCGGGTCGTGGACCATCACCCTCTCCGGATGGTTGGGCACCACCGATAACGCCACCACGGCTGTCGTCATCCCGACTGGAAAGACCGCGAGCTTCATCGGTGAGTTCTGTTCGAACGGGTGGCTGTACGGCGGCTACACGATTCAATCGTAAGGAGTTGAACTGTGGCGACCCCAGCGGCTGACTTCTGCAATTACGGAGTCGGGGCCGGCAAGAGCAACTACCAGATCGATTACTCGACCGCGACGGGCGCCGGCATTACGACCGCGACGCCGGCTACGGTGGCAGCTTCCACGGGCATCAGCAACATCATGTACCTCTCCCCCGACGGCACCGCGATGATGCTGCGCTCCGACGTGGACGTAGACGTGATCGCCAGCAATGGCTACCCGCGTACCGAGGGACGTGAACGCCAGCAGGACGGCACCACCCTGCGTGCGTTCAACCCGCTGACCGGCGACCACTGGGTCGAGTGCTGGGAGTGCCCGACCCACCTGCCTCCGTTCAAGCCGAGTTACGTCATGCTGCAGATGCACGACGCGAGTGGCGACATCATCGAGATCGCCATCCAGCCGCGGACGGACTTCTCCACCACCGGCCTACTGGAGATCGTCGCCCGGATCAACGGATCTTCGCGGGTGCAGATCGGCGTGGACGGCGGAGGCAACCCGATCTACTACGTGTGGCCGAAACTGCAGACGACTCACGTATGGGGCAACTGGTACCGACTGCGGATCTATGTCGGAGCCATCCACTCGGGCGCGACCGGCTACGAGATCAGCTGCAACAGCGTGACCATCAAGGACACCGACGACAGCAATATGCCGGCGATGGCGACGTCGGGCGCTAATAGCTATTTCAAGTGCGGAATGTATCTCCAGACCAAGTGGACCGGATCTGGCACCGGAGGCCTGGAGACCAACCGCAATGAATACGGAGAGGCTGCTTTCCGGGACTTCCGTACGCACCACAACGGGGAGACCGACACCTCCGTGCAGGTGCGCGGGACAGACAAGCTCGACACGGTCTCGGGTGTTACGTGGGGAACGAAGGCGTCGGGCCATCAGACGGTCGCCAACGCCGGCATCACGCTGACGCCGGGGCTTCCCGGCAGCCTGACCGACGGCGACATGATGTACTGCATCGTTCGGGCGAGTCGGGGGATCAACACAACCAGCACTACCGCCGCCACCTCGGCGGCCCCGCAACCCTCCAGCGCTCCCTCCTCCCCTAGCATCGCTACCGGCTGGACGAAGGTCATCAGCACGCACATGCCGTTCGCGGCCGGCACCAACAGCGCTTATCCGACGAGCCCGCTGCTGCAAGCTCACACCATCCGTTGGCAGCTCTGGTCGAGAATCTGGCTGTCCGGCGACACCGGTCCGACGGTGACCTACTCAGGCGGCGGAACGCTCACGGACACGATGACCGCGCAGATCTTCAAGTGCTCGGGTGCGAAGATCTCCAACGACGTCACCGAGCAGATGGACCAGCCACCCAACGGCCTCGACATGACCAACCCGGGCGACAACAACAACACGATCACCGGCGTCAACTACGCAGCCGCGACCAGTACGACCGTGCTCGGTCCGACCGCCGCACTGGCCTCCAACGCGATCGCGGGCGCCTTGGCGATCGCCTGCTGCTACCACGAGACCAACGCGACCAACACCACGATCGGCGTAGTCACCGGCGGATCCGATGGGCTGACGTGGGCCGAAGGTGGTCAGGCGGACACCACGACGGTCACCCCGGCTGCGGCCACCACGGTCGGCGTGACCGGTTCGGAGGCCGATGAGCCGGCGTGGGCGCACGACTGGGCGGTCGTGCCGGCCACCGCCGGCCAGGCGATCCCCGCCAAGCAGTCCGCCGGCACGATCAGCGGGGACGCTAACAAGCCTTCGACGCTCACCCAGGCCGGCAAGGGCTGGGGAGTGCTGTTCACCCTCACCCCCGCCCACAAGCACCACCGCTGGGTGCGCCGGGTGAGCTAGTCGGGCTCTAGCCACTCGATCTGGCTGGTGTCGAACTTCGGGGCGGCTAGTGGCGGGGTCGAGGTGAAGAAGCCGGTGATCGAGACCCGGTTGGCCTGCTGCACTCGCGTCACGAAGTGCAGGGCGTCCGGAGCCATGAACACCAGCCGGTTGGGCTTCGGGAAGATGAAGCGTCCGTGCCCCGGCGAGAGGGCACGGTTCGCTTCCTCCCGATCATCGATCCATGAGTTGAGGACCGTGCACGACGGAGTTTCCTGGTCGAGCACGCAGAGCATTCCGCCCCAATGAGGGCGCCACTCGGGGTGGGCGAAGTAGGTGTAGGAGCCGGCCATCGTCAGCAGCGACTGCTCGTCCGCGTGCATAGAGAGCGCACCACCCGTCGGGTATACCCAGGGGCAGAAGCTGACGTCCTCGTACTCGTCCACCAGCACGCGAAGCCCTTCGTGGTCGCGGACGGATTGGACGAGGGTGCAGAACCGGTCGAGCACGGGAGGGCCGGGCATTGGCTGACCTGTCCCCGTGAGCGGGCGGCCATCAGCTGGTCGCCAGGGCTTCGCCACGACAGGACAGTGCGCGTCCTGGAACTTAGAACTCCCTACCCAGCGCAGCAGCTCGGCGGCGTAGTCGAGGTCGAAGACGTCGTCGAAGACCGCGATCTTGTTGGTGAGCAGCGTGGGCTTATTGAAGTCCATGAGGCTCCTCGCGCCAGGTGATCTGGCTGGTATCGAACGTCACCTCGGGCAGTGGGGGGTTCGTGGTGAAGAAGCCGGCGATCGAGATCCGGTTGCTCTGGGTCACCTGCGTCACGAAGTGCAGGGCGTCCGGAGCCATGAACACCAGCCGGTTGGGCTTCGGGAAGATGAGCAGTCCGTGTCCCGGAGATAGGACGCGGGCTGCCTCCTCTCGATCATCGATCCATGAGTTGAGATCCGTGCACGACGGGGTTTCTTGGTCAAGAACGCAGAGCATGCCACCCCAGTGCGGCCGCCACTCGGAGTGCGCGAAGTAGATGTAGGACCCGGATGCGCCCCCCTCGTCCGCGTGCAGGGACAGACCGCTGTCCGGCGGGTACACCCACGGGCAGAAGTTGATGTCCTCGTACTCGTCCACCACCGCGCGGAGCGCCTCGTGGTCGCGGGCGGACTGCACGAGAGCACAGAACCGTTCGAGCGTGGAAGGCCCCGGCATCGGAAGCCGCGGTCCCATCAGTGGGGCGCCGTCGTGGGGGCGCCAGGGCTTGGACACCGTCGGGAAGTGCACCGGCTTGAACCCAGAACTCTCTACCCAGTCGAGCAGCTCAGCGGCATAGTCGGCGTCGAATACATCATCGAAGATCGCCACCTTGTCGGTGAGCAGTGCGGGCTTATCGAAGTTCACTCAGCCATCCTTAGTCAGGCTCTAGCCAGACGATCTGGCTCGTGTCGAAGCCCCCGCCAGCCCGAGGAGGCTGCGTGGTGAAGAACCCGGAGATCGATATCCGGTTGGTGTGCTGCACCCGGGTCATGAAGTGCAGAACATCCGGAGCCATGAGCACCAGCCGGTTGGGCTTCGGGAAGATGAACACCCCGTGTCCCGGCGAGAGCGCGCGCCTCGACTCTTCTCGATCATCGAGCCACGGAGTGAGGTCCGTGCACGACGGAGTCTCACGGTCGAGGGCACAGAGGAGTCCTCCCCAGTGCGGTCGCCACTCGGGGTGCGCGAAGTAGATGTAGGACCCAGCGCCACCCTGCTTGTCCTCGTGCAGCGAGATGCCGCTGCCCGGTGGGTACACCCACGGGCAGAAGCTGACACCCGCGTGCTCGCCCACCACCGCACAGAGCGGTTCGTGGTCGCGGGCGGACGAGACGAGTTTGCAGAACCGATCGAGCACGGGTGGCCCCGGCATCGGGGCGCGAGGTCCCATCAGCGGGGCGCCGTCGTGGATGCGCCAGAACCGACCGCCGCCGGGCGCGGCGTGCACACTCTGGAACCCGGAACTTCCCACCCAGTCGAGCAGCTCGGCCGCATAGTCGGCGTCGAATACGTCGTCGAAGACCGCGACTCTGTCGGTGAGCAGTGCGGGCTTACCGAAGTCCATGCCCCACTATATGAGCGGAGCGGCGCCTTGATCCTGCACCCGCTGTTCCACTGGGCGCCCCGCGATCGTCGCGACAGCATCACCGAAAACGGGCTGGTGTTGGGCTCCCCTCGGACCTGCTCGTCGGAGGCCGAGCCCTACATCTGCTGCTGCATGTCGCCGGCTCAGGCCTGGACGCTGTCCGCCGGGATCTACCCGGACCGAGCTGAGGTGTGGGACTGCTGGCAGGTTGTACTGGCCTCGACCGACCACGTCGAGGTGCTGCCGGTCTGGGGCAACCGGATGTCCGAGGTACGCGTCCGCAACGCGGTCTCGCCCGAGCGGCTGTTCCTGGTCGGGGAGCGACCGGTGAAACTCGCCGCGAGCACGGTGGTGGCGAACACCGACTTCGCCTATCGGCGCTGACCGCAGCTGCGGCAGGCCTCGAAGTCGGCGGGACGGTCCTTCCACGGCCGGCGTTCTCCGGGGCGCCCTTCCCATACGTTGCGCCACCGGTGGCGACCGATCTTGCACAGGGTCGCGGCCAAGAGCTGATCCTTGCGTCGGTAGGACCACGTCATCGATAGATGGTTGCGTGTCCCGCCGTAGAGGCCGCGGCAGTACGCGGACCCGGGCCAGTGGTCGAGCGGGTGGAACTGGCTGAAGTCGAGCTGCATGTGATTACCCGTGACGTGGGTCAGCCGGTGAGGTAGCACGGGCGGAAGGAATCGAACCCTCGCCTGGCGGTTTTGGAGACCGCCGGCTCGCCATGAGCGCCCATAGGTGGCGATGAAGCCCAACCCTCGAAGGAGTTTGGGACGCCCGCTGGTCGGGCTCCATCGTCGTGGCGGGGGTGGGATTCGAACCCACGACTTCAGGATTATGAGCCCTGCGTGCTACCGGACTGCACTACCCCGCTCTGTGCGACACCCCCGCCAGCTAGCTGTTCAGCAGGGCCCAGGGGCCCTTTCGCCAGCGGGGGTCGCGTCGGTGAGCTTAGCTCAAAAGCCGCGCTCGCGCTTCATTTCGGCGGTGAGTTCGTCGAGCTTCCGGATGAACTCACCGAGGTCAAGGTTGTGCAGGATGTGCGTGGTCCGGGCGGTGGTCTCGTCCTCGTAGACGATGTGCACCTCGATGTCGGAGTAGGCGCACGTCTCGCAGTAGCCGCCCCAGGTGGTCTCCTGGTCGACGGACAGGACGCGGTCGATGCGCGTGACTCCCTGGCGCTCTAGGTAGCGCTTGACCACCTCGTAGAACGTCAGGCAGCCCTCGTGCTCGTTGCTCACTGCTCCTCCAGGGTGTGCGAACACCAACGGCCGGTCCCCTCTGAAAAAGGACCGGCCGTTGGGGTGTCGGCAGAGAGTATGGCCACAACGCGCCCAATCCAGCCTTAGCGCGCTCTCTGCCCTCCTTACCGGCTGGGCGACGAACCTATTAGATCGCTCCTCGTGCGAAGTCGGCCAGCAGGTTCGGGACGTTCGAGTCGAAGCCCGAGACGTCGAGGGTGCCCGGGTCGGCCGGATCCGCGATCGTGAACTCGGTCGGCGTCAGCGCGACCACCGCCAGCCGGGTGTTGATGCCGGAGGTCTCGCGGTAGCGCTTCAGAGCCTGCTGCGGGTGGATCGCCCCCGCCCACGTCTCGTTGTCGGTCAGCACCTCGATGACGTCGTACTCCTTCTTCAGCGCGCCCGCCCACAGCATGGGCAGCGCGCAGTCAGTGGAGCCGAACGGAAGCCGCTCGATGGTGCGTACCGCATCGTCGAGCCGCTGGCGCGGGCTGAGCGCCAGCTCGCTCACGTCGGTGAACTGCTGGCTCCGACCCCAACCGCCACCGGTGAAGCCGATGACGTCGCACAGCGGCTCCGTCGCCATGGTGAACAGCGCGAGCGCCGCCGTGACCTCCCGACAGGTGATCGCCGAGTAGTTCGGCTGGTGGTAGCCACCGCGTCCCTTGCGGGGCGCACCCTGGGCCGGGCTACCCATCGAGCCGGACACGTCCAGCGCGAGTAGGTGCCGCTTGTTCGAGGGCTCGAAGGTCCCGAAGGTCCGGTAGAACGCGGAGTCGAGCGCGTCCACGATCTGACGCTTCGGGCTCCAGGTGTTCTCCCCCATCATCGACTGGCCGCGGCTGTAGGTGCGCAGCGCGACCAGCGCGTTGATCGGGTGGATCCGGGCCTTGCGCAGCTTGTCGGTGTCCTGCAGCTGCGCGGTCACCGTCGCCAGCGACTGTGCCGAGTTGAACACCCCCAGGTTCGTCAGCCGCGGCAGCTGCCGAATCAGCGCGGTCATCGGGACACCGGCGGCGATCAGGGCGTGCCACACCTCCGCCTGAGTCACCGCGGCGTCGGGCAGCGCCTCCCAGGGCAGCCGGAAGTTCGTGACCAGCTCAACCCACTGCGCGACGGTAGTCGCCTCCTGCGCCCTCTCGAACGCGTCCACCAGCGCGGGCTTGACCTTCGGATCGCTGTCCTTGCCCTCGTGCTTGACCATCCAGTCGAACAGCGCCTTGCGCGCCGGATCGTCGGTCTGCGGGTGGGACAGGCGCAGCAGATCGCGGTGGCTCCAACCCTCGCGCTGCCGGTACTTGATCGCCTGGTAGGCCACCGAGTCGACCGGCTTATCGAGGTACCAGTTGCGCACCGCCCGACGCAGGCCGCCACCCCAGCCGCGGAACTGCTCCGCGTACTTGGTGAACTGGTAGAGGTGGGTGCCGGTGCGGCATACCTTCGAGACCGCGTCGTTGGCCGCGCGGCGATCCTGCTCGGTGGCGCCCAGCGCCGACACAGCGGCGAGCGCGAAGATGGCCGGATTCTGTCGCGGCGCTCGACCCGCGACCGAGATCTCGACGATGCGCTCGACCAGCCACTCACCCCGGTCACGCGCGGCGGCCAGGATGACCTGCGCGTTGTCCTTGGTGAGGTCGGCCTCGGTCACGTAGTACGTACCGCCGTCGGTGCCGAGGGTAAGGAAGCGGTTGACCCGCGTCTCGTCGCCGGCCTGGAAGACATAGCCGCCCGCGTTGTTCTTGACCTGGCGGGGGTCAGCCTTCTCCGACTGGGGAGTCTTGCGGGTGCTGATTGCGGTCAGTGCGTCGGCCATGGTCTTTCCTCTCATGAATGGACCCGCGCGGGCATGAACATATCGAGACTGGAGGTCCCACCTCCAGCAGGTAAAGCCTGCCTTGGTGCGACTCCCGAAGCCGGAAGATAACCAGCCTCGTCCGGCCCGCGCGGGCCCTTGTAGGGGATGGGCATGTGAGCGACAACCGGTTTAAGTGAGGGTTGTTAACCGACTGTCTCCGGCCCATCTTCACTATAGAATTGTATTGCGACAGCGGACATGTTGTGACTCACCGGGTTTAAGTGGCATCCAGCCCGAGCGAGGAATCGAACCTCGACCTTCTTTTTCGCAGAAAGATAACCGATGTGTCTCCGGCCCGCTGCCCATTATCTAGTTTTATAGGGGGACAGGCATGTGATGATGACCGGTATTTGTCCGTTACAAGGGTAACCGACCATCTCCGGCCTGTCCTTCAATATCGAGTTGTGAGGGATGGACATG
>DATAZN010000620.1:0-6969 GCA_036272035.1 Mycobacterium sp.
TACGGGCCGTGCGGCCAGGAAGACGCGGTGCGGACAGTCTGCGCCCGCGAGCTGCAACCCCTGGTCGACGACATGTGGACCGACGACGCCGGCAACCTGATCGGTTATATCGGTGCCGACGATGCTGAGTCGCGCGACCACCGGCACCGGTCGAGCACGATCTCCGGAGGCCGCGCGACACGGGTGATGGCGCACCTGGATGAACTGTCCATGCTCGTCAAGCGGGTCGAGGCCGACGGCACGCTGCATATGACGCAGCTCGGCGTGATGTACCCCGGCAACTTCGGGCTCGGTCCGGTCGCCTTGCTCGGCGACCAGCAGACGCTGACCGCGGTGCTTACCCTCGGCTCCGAGCACACCACCCAGGAGAGCCCGAGGATCTGGGAGACCAAACCTGACCAAGGTGACCGCGCGCTGGATTGGCAACACGTCTACGTCTTCACCGGGCGCACACCCGAAGACCTCGCCGCCGCCGGCGTGCACGCCGGCACCCGGGTATGCGTGGACCGCAGCAAGCGCGACCTCGTCGAGTTCGGCGACTACATCGGCGCCTACTTTCTGGACGATCGCGCCGCAGTGACCGCACTACTGCGTGGCGCACGCCTGCTGCACGAGCGAGGGCAACGACCCGCCGAAGACGTGTATCTCGTTTTCTCCACTAACGAGGAGATCGGCGGAGTGGGAGGCTCCTACGCCAGCGCCACGTTGCCCGGCACCCTCACCATCGCGTTGGACGTCGGGCCGACCGAACGGGAGTACGCGACCACCGTCACCGGCGGTCCGATCGTCGGGTACAGCGACGCGTTGTGTGTCTACGACAAAGACGTCGCTGACCGGCTGATGGCGATCGCCACCGCTCGCGGACTGTCGCCCCAACCCGCGACGCTGGGTGCCTTCATGTCGGATGCCTCGCACTCCAAGGCCAGTGGGCTGACGCCACGCGCGGGACTGCTCTGCCTGCCGACGCTGAGCACCCACGGCTTCGAAGTCATCCCGCGCGCCGCGATCGATGACATGGCCGGGATCGTCGCGGATTTCATGCTGCAGCCCCTGTCCTCTGGTACAGGGGTACTAGCCACCGATCGCTAGCTGACCCCCGGTCACCTGCAGGATGGCTCCGTTCACGTAGCTCGCTGCAGGTGAGGCCAGAAATGTGATGGCGTTGGCGATCTCGTCGGGCGAGGCGGGCCGCCCCAGCGCGGTGTAGGCGGCAAAGGCATCGGCAAGGCCCGGCGTCGCGTCGGTGCCGGGGGTTTCGGCCGGCCCGGGCGACACGGCGTTCACCCGCACACCGGACCGACCGAATTCGTCCGCCCAGACGCGGGTCAACAGTTCCACTCCGGCCTTGCTGGCACCGTAGATGCCTCCAATGCGAGAAGGGATAGTCGCAGCGACGGTGCTGAGATTGACGACGGCGCCGCTGCCCCGCTCGGCCATGCCCGGTACCAGCTGCTGGACCAGGATGTAGGGGGCGCGCAGGTTGATGTTGATGTGCTCATCGAAAAAGGCGTCATCGGTGTCGACGGTTACGCCGAACTTGTAAACGCCGGCGTTGTTGATCAAGATGTCTACCGGGCCCGCCTCGGCGGCCAGCCTGCGCACGTCGTCGGCGTTTGCAAGATCGGCGGCGATGAAACGTGCGGTGCCCCCGGCGTTTTGGATCTCCTGCACCACCTTGGCGCCGCGTTCGGCGCTGCGTCCGTGCACGATGACCTCGGCGCCGAGTTGAGCGAGTTGCAGTGCTACCGCGCGACCAATGCCGGCGGTGGCGCCAGTTACCAGTGCGGTCGAGCCTTCAAGTGTTGTTGTCATCGGACCTGCTCCTTCGCGGGAAACTGCGGATGTCGCGAGCAATAGCGCGGCGCCACGCCTATTTAATCCGCCCTGCGAACGAAGTCATCTCTTTGGCTAATCGCGGGCATCAGCAGCGGTTATAAGCTAGGCCGATAGCTGGTCGGCGTTGTCGGATGGGGCAGCCAAAAGTTATGGACTTTCGGGAACTCAGCGCCTTCGTGGCGGTGGTGGAAGAAGGCGGCATGTCCGCCGCGTCGCGTCGTTTGCATGTCAGCCAGTCGGCGCTATCCCAGACGGTGAGCGCTCTGGAACGCGAACTCGGCATCTCCCTGTTGGAGCGCACTAGCACCGGCGTGCGCCCAACCGAGGCAGGAACGGCGTTGCTCGTCGAGGCGCGCGCGGTGCTGGCTCGCTATCACCAGGCCATGCGGACGATGAGCACCTATAGCACCGGATCCAGCGCGGTCATCAGGCTTGGCATTCCGATGGAACTGGATCCTGACGTGTTGCCCACGGCGCTAGCCAAATTCGCTGCGGAATCACCAAACTCGCGCGTCGTTCCGCAGCACCTCTCGACGGCCGCGCAAATCAAGGCATTGCGCAGCGATCAACTCGACGTAGGTCTGGTCCGTGAACGCCCCTCCGGCACCGAGTTCGACGCGATGCTGGTCGCTCAAGAACCTCTTGGCGTACTCATCTCATCGAAAGTTGTTGCACGACTGGTCGACTCGGACGGCCTCCAGCTGGACCAACTGGCCGAACTGAATTGGCTCGGCTTCCCCCGTGCCAGCAGCCCCGCCTGGTATGACGAGCTGACCGGCATACTCCGTAGCCACGGCATCGATGTCGGACCGCCGGCCGCCGATGATCAAGTGCTGATCGCCGCGGTGAAGTTCGTGGCCGTCGGCGGCGGACAGACTTTCGCTCTTGCCCCCGAACACGGGCTGCAGCCTCTGCCCGACAACGTCACTTGGTCGCCGATGGTCGGTAACCCAGTGGTGCGCCGCACCTGGGCGGTGTGGCCGGCGGAGTCGCGGCGACGGGATGTCGGCCGGTTGATCGCGTCGTTTCAACCACCCGAGGGAATCTGACTCAGCAGCGCGTTGAGCCCGAATTCGAATACGGCGTCGTAGTCAGTGGGGGACTGGAGCGCCCGCACCAGGGCCTGATCGGGCCATTCGTCGTCCCACAGCGAGGGGTCCTCTTCCTCGTGTTTGGCACCTCGAATCGCCGAGAACTGCATCACGGCGGATGAGATGACGTGAACCTGTACCGCTCGCAGGACAAGTGCGGCGTCGGTCCCGGTGACGCCCAGTTCCGCGAGCAAGGCGGCCAGTGTCTGCTGAATCGGCAGAAACAGTGTGGGCGTTCGGTCGCGTTCGTGGGCGATGGCCAGCAGGTGTTGCCGGTCGATCAGGACCCTGCGCTGCGAACGGGCAAGAGACGCAATACGTTCCACCGGGGTTTCACCGTTGATGGGCAGATGTGCCATCTCGCTGAGCAGTCGGTCGACCAGGCTGTCGAAGAGTTTGTCGCGACCGCCGACATGCCAGTAGATCGACGTGGCGGCCACCCCGAGTTCTTCGGCGAGGCCCCGCATGGTGAATGCCTCCACTCCCTGCCGTTCGATCAGGCCGGCGGCGGTGTCCAGGATCGTCTGCGCGCTAACCGGTTCCGTCATCTGTCTCACCTCCTGTCATCCGCTCCGACTCCGGCAGGTCGAGATAGCGTTCGAGATTGCGGTGCAGATTGATGACGCGCCGCTCCTCGTTGGACAGCGTCAGGTGCGTGAATCCGGGTTGGTGCAGACCACGCTGAAGCCCGGCCAGCACCGAAATATCCTGTGTGAGAACCAGGCCCGGCTCAGCTTCGTCGGCGGCCATCCGAACATCGGCGGGCCGGCACCGCGCAGCGCCGGACGGCATACGCGTCCACAACATCATCACCAGTTCGCCGTGGTCGGGATCGGGCCCTGGATGGGAGGTCATCACGGTGAGGTGATCGGCGTTGGCCAGCAATGTCATGTTGGGAAAAATGTTGTACTGGTGTAGCCGCATCACCTGATCGGTAGTGGCCCAGCTCGCATCGACACCGCGCCCGGCAGCGAAAGCTCGTGTCTGCTCGGCGATTACCTCCGCAGCCGATTGTCCGGGCTGACATTGGTCTGCCGGGAACGGAGTGCCGTCGGCGACACCCATCAGCGCGCCCTGAGTGCAGACATAGGCGTCCCAGACATCGGCATCGCTCAGCGGCTGCTTGAGGTGCGGACTCGGCACACCGTAGATCTGCTCGGACTTGCCGGTATGGCCCCAAATGACCTGCGGTGCGTAGACGTCGTCCATGCACTTATGTAGCTCGGGATGCAGCGTCTGGATGTGGTACGTCTCGCTGAAACCGTCGGCGATCGTCTTCCAATTCGCGTCGACCTCGACGGTCATGGTTGCGTAGCAGCGGAAGTCGCCGAGCCCGAGCCAGGCGATGTCGTCTGGCACGGCTTCGAGGTAGTCGGCAAGCGGCGGCGCGCCGGAATCGAGATTGACGAAGACCAACCTCTCCCAGGTGTCGACCCGGACTGCGAACAACGGAAGCTCGGCCATCGGCAGCGCCCCGAACCCCTTGCGGTTCGGGACTCGCTTGAGTGAGCCGGCCAGGTCCCACGTCCAACCGTGATAGCCGCAGCGCAGCTCGCGCAAGTCTGAACCCGCTCCCGCGCACAGCGAGTTGCCGCGATGGCGGCAGACGTTCTGGAAGGCACGCAGCGTGCCGTCGTCACCGCGAACAATGAGGACCGAATAGGGCCCGCAACGGTATTCGAAGTAATCCCCGGGTTCGGCGACATGGTCGACGGTGCAGGCGAGCTGCCATACCTTGGGCCACATTCGCTCGACTTCGAGCTGCGCGAACGCCGCGGAGTAGTAGCGCTCCGCGGGCACCAGAGTCGGCCGCTGCGGCGGCGTACCGATCGCATCTTCGCGCCGTAGATCAGGCGCGGCGTGGGTCGTCATGGAAGTACTCCCGAAGCCTCTGTAACGGTGTTACATTGGCCACTGTAGCGGGTGGCAGCGCAGACAAGGGAGTAATCGTGTTCGACCTCAAAATCACCGGCGGCACCGTCGTCGACGGGACCGGCGCGGACCGATTCGAAGCCGACATCGCCGTCAAAGACGGCAAGATCGTCGAGATTCGGCGGCGTGGGGCGGGCAGTCCGCCGCTGGAAGGCGATGCCGCCAAGACCATCGATGCAACCGGAAAGATCGTCGCGCCCGGCTTTGTCGACATTCACACTCACTACGACGGCCAGGTGAGCTGGGATGCGCTGCTGGAGCCGTCCAGTGGGCACGGCGTGACGACCGTTGTCACCGGTAACTGCGGGGTCGGGTTCGCGCCGGTGCGGCCCGGGCAAGAGGATTGGCTGATCGGCCTGATGGAAGGCGTCGAGGACATCCCCGGCACCGCGCTCACCGAGGGTATTTCCTGGGGTTGGGAGAGCTACCCCGAATACCTCGACGTCATTGGCCGGCAAGAATTCGCCGTCGACGTCGGCAGCCAGGTGGCCCACGGCGCGATTCGCGCATATGCGATGGGTGAGCGTGGCGCCCGCAACGAGCCGGCCTCACCCGACGACATCGCGGCGATGGCGCGCCTCGTGCAGGAGGCCATCGAAGCCGGTGCGCTGGGCTTCTCGACATCGCGCACGCTGGGCCACCGCGCTATCGACGGTGAACCGGTACCGGGAACCTACGCCGCCGAAGACGAGCTGTTCGGGCTTGGCCGGGCCATGGCGGCCGGCGGCCAGGCAGTGTTCGAGTTGGCTCCGCAGGGCGTGGCGGGTGAGGACATCATCGCCCCCAAGAAAGAGCTGGAGTGGATGCAGCGGTTGGGCGCCGAGATCGACCGGCCGATTTCCTTCGGCATGATCCAGGTCGATGCCGCCCCGGACCTATGGCGCGAACAGCTGGACATTTCAGCGGCCGCGCATGCCGCGGGCAGCCGGTTGTATCCCCAGATCGCCGCGCGTCCGTTCGGCATGTTGTTCGGCTTCGACGGGCATCACGCGTTCACTCACCGCCCGACCTTCCGGCGGCTGAAAGCCGAGTGCAGCCGCGAGGAGCTTGCGCGGCGGCTGGCCGATCCCGCCGTTAAGGCCGCGATTCTTTCCGAGGAAGATCTGCCGCCGGATCCAACCCTGTTGTTCGACAACATGTTTGCGCTCGCGCAATATGCGCTCGGCCGCACCTACGCGATGGGCGATCCGCCCGACTATGAGCCGACCGACGAGCGCACCGTGGAGAAGATCGCCGCCGAACGCGGCGAAGACCCGCTGTCCACGCTTTACGACCTGATGCTCGAGCACGACGCGACATCGATGCTGATGCTGCCGTTCTACAACTACGCCTACGGCAACCACGACGCGATCCGCGAGATGCTGACCCATCCGGCCGGCGTGGTGGGACTGTCCGATGGCGGCGCGCACTGCGGCATGATCTGCGACGCATCTTTCCCGACGTTCCTGCTGACTCACTGGGCGCGCGATCGTCACCGCGGTGAGACGCTGCCGCTGGAGTACGTCATCCGCAAGCAGTCCTACGACACCGCGCAGCTCTTTGGGCTGTCCGACCGCGGTGTCGTCGAGATCGGGAAGCGAGCCGACGTCAACGTGATCGACATGGATGCGATCACCTTGCACCGGCCCCAGATGGCCTACGACCTGCCAGCCGGCGGCAAGCGGCTGATCCAGGGCGCCTCGGGCTACGGCGCCACGATCGTCAATGGCGTAGTGACTCGCCGCGACGGCGTCGACACCGGCGCGCGTCCCGGCCGGTTGGTCCGCGGGGCGCGCTAAGCGACAGCGCTGATGTAGTGCCACTCTCCATTGGTCTCAAAGACAGCTATCACATCAGTCACGCGAGTCTCCGCGGGTTGGTGTGTTGATTGCGCCCGCCTTGCAGCGACAAATCCGTTGGACGCCTAAGGTTGTCGCTCGGACGCGGGCAAATTGTGTGTCGGCTCCGCCCGGACATCACACCTAGGCGCCGGTTCGAGGACTAGCGGTTGAGCGCTTTGTCGATCAGCGACTCAGCTGCCTCGCGCGCGTACGCCCACGGCGACGAGTCGTCTAACGACGTGGCCAGTGCGGCCGCACCTTCATAGAGCACCCCGAGCTCGTTGCCCAGT
>DATAZN010000621.1:0-2497 GCA_036272035.1 Mycobacterium sp.
CACTGGGCGTCAACCCTGACGGCTCGCTCGCAGCGCTGCTCGACGACTGCGCCGACGCCGCGGTCGCCGCCCTGGTCTCCGCACCGGTGTGGGCGCGCGACGAGTTCATGGTGCTGCGCGACAGAGTCGGCAAGTCGCTCATGTCGACAACTCTCGACATTGTCAGCCGCGTCGAAAAGGTCCTGGCGGTGGCGCACGAGGTGCAGTTGTTGGTGCCCGCCCAACCGGCGCGCGCACAAGCCGAGACGATCACCGACATCCGTGGTCAGCTGGATCGCCTGCTTCCGCCCAGGTTTGTCACCCGCACCGGCGCACCGCGTCTGACCGACCTCGTCCGCTACCTGACCGCGATCCGGCGGCGCCTCGACCAGGTGCCACACGCGATCAACGCCGATCGCCAGCGAATGGCGCAGGTGCACGCGGTCCAGGACGCCTACGACGACCTGGTCCAGGCGCTACCCCCGGCGCGCAAGACGGCGGCTGATGTCGGCGACATCGCGTGGCAAATCGAGGAGTTACGGGTCAGCCTGTGGGCACAACAACTGGGCACACCACGCCCGATCAGCGAGCAGCGGATCTATCGCGCCATCCACGTTGTCAGCGAGAACCTTTGACACCTGTTTTGTCAGGGGTGCTCAGACCATCCTCACGGATGTAGCTGCCACTGCCCGCAATCCTGGGCCAGGGCGTCGCTGACGTCGACTTCGAGCCCGCCGACCACTGGCCCTGGAGTCGATGCGGTGCTGACTATGCGCTGGTAGAGAACTGCGGCGGGCTCGACTTGACCATGAGACCAGGAGCGAGTTTGCCAGGCCCACCGGCGGCCGGGCGTGCGCGAATTCCCGATAACACCATCGGCGGCGGCCCACTGGCACGCATTGATGCCCCCGTAGATGCCGGTGCGCTGCACTCCGAGCACAGAGTTGATTCCGCGAAACCACTGCAGCGCGATGTTGTTCCAGGTGTCGCGGTTGATGTCGTCGTCGATGGTGAAGAAGATCGGCGCACTCTGGCCCCCACCTGCCGCCGTGTGCAGCTGCCAGGCGGTGCGCGCGTCGCTGACGCCGCCGGCGAACCCGCGCGTGAAGTCCGACGGTGCTGACCCGCCCGGCTTGCCATATTGGTAGTTGCTCACGATCGCCAGCCCAGCGGCGGTCAGCGACTCGGCGTAGGACCGGGTGATCGGCTTGGCGCCAAAGGATGAGCCGGGCCGCGATAGCGAGACGTAGTTGATCACCCCAGAGTGGCCGGCGGCCCGGATGTCTTGGGCCGGAATCTGCCGCATGGCGAAGTCGATCAGCGTAGGAGCGGCCGCCGCCCCCGCGGGGGTGGCAGCACTTACCGATGCCGCACCCAGTCCGGCCAGCGCCGATACAACGGTGGCGTAGCGCAATGCGTCACGCCGGGAAACCGGGCGCGATCGCCGGGGGCTGGCAGTCCCCGACCAGTCCTGCATCCCGTGATGTTAACAATGTGACTGCTGTTAACGGTGTAGCCTCGCTGGCCGAGTTCAGTTCGGAATTATCAGACTCCCGCGACATGCCGGAGTTCTGTCAAAGTAGGCAGGCGTGTCTTGTGCCCAGGCACCGCACCGAACGTCATGCGAATCCGGCAAGCAAATGAGTACCGGACTACTTAGGCAATTCTCCCGACCGAGGCAGACGATAGCGGTGGCCCTTCTTCAAGCGAAGGGTTAGGCCCTCAAAACAACGGGAGCGGATATGTTGATCGCGATTGTCAACCAATCGACGTTGGTATCAGACCAAGACGCCGCCACCATGACCCAGGCCATCGCAGCCCAGGTCCGATTAGATGCTGCCCCGCTGTGGGACAAGGCTCCCGCGGCGGTGATTTTCTACACCAAACCCGAGGACGTGCCCGTGGCGGCGCACGGCATCGCTTTGGTCGACACGATCAAAGATCAGCCCACAGGCGTGCTCGGGTATCACACTGAGGACCAGGGCGGGAAGTTATGGGGCGTGGTCGCGGCCAAGCCGGAACTCGACAATGGGGGTAAAGCAACCACGGGGGACTGGAGTGTCTCCAGCGTCCTGTCTCACGAAGTGCTTGAGATGTATATCGATCCCAATTGCAACCTGTGGGCGAACGACGGTCATGGCAAGGCCTACAGCTTCGAAGTCTGCGACCCAGTCGAGGCGCCGACCTATGTCGTCAACGGCGTCTCGGTCTCCAACTTCGTGACGCCGGCGTGGTTCGATCCGCTGTCAAATCCCGCGACCGCGCAGTACGACAAGCTGGGCAAGCTCAAAGCCCCCTTCAGCATTCTCAAGGGCGGCTACGTCGTCTACGAAGCCGCCGGGACCGAGCACCAGCAGTACGGTGACAACTTTCCGGCCTGGCGCAAAAAGATGAAGTCCGGAAAGCTGGCCCGTACCCAATACCGACTCGCGCAGACAAAGACGCTTTTCGCGACAGCAACCGCCTAGCCTCGGCATTCACCCGGCGATACAAAACGTACTTCTCCAGCTGCCGCGGG
>DATAZN010000622.1:0-19355 GCA_036272035.1 Mycobacterium sp.
CTCAGCAATAGGGCTGTGCAGTTTTGCGACGGCCGTCGCACTGGATGCGGTGCGACTCGTCACCCACTCCGCGTTGCTCGGGCAGGTCGAGATCTATCTGGTCGCCGTTCCCGGCGTGGCCTGGTTCGCGGTGCTCCTCGAGATCGCCCGGGCGGGTGACAACGAGCGGTCCCGTGCTGGCGAAGTGCTACTAGTCGGTGTCACCGGTGCGCTGACGCTGGTCGGCGCGACGCTGGCCGGCAGCGTGGCCGGACCGTTGCGGCCCGGCCATGTGGTGATGTGCGCGGTGATTTCGGTGTCCACCTTGGGCGCGATGGTCTTCGCGCTGCGGCGCCGGGTGCAGAAGATCCCAAAGGTTGGGCTGATCGTCACGGCGACAATGTTCTTTGCCTTGGCCAACGCGATCCTGATCATTCCGCTGGGCGTGGTGCCCAGCTGGCTGGCGCTGGCGTCGACGGGCTGTGACGTGTTCTGCCTCGGCGTGGCCGTGGCATTGTGGGACGCGTTCGACGAGGGCCAGGCGCTGCGGGCTGACATGCTGCGCTCATTCACCGGCACCGGCATGGTGGTCGCACTGCTTGGCGGCCAGATGCTGATCGGCATCGAGTTGACCCGCCGGCAGAGCACCGCCCAGATCGCGCTGACGGTGCTGCTGTTCACCAGCCTGGCGATTGCGTCCTCGGTGCAGGTGCTGGCCGACCCGCTGGCCGGGTTGCTGGACCGGATGGTGTTCTCGCGAGCCCCGGTGTTGCGGGCCGATCGGGAGACGTTGCGGCGCACCCAATCCGCGCTGCCGTTGCGGTTGGCCGATCCGCTCAACGGCTTCGACGACGACTCGTTCGCCAGGCTGACCCGCCGAGCACTGGGTCACTACGGCGACCTGTCCAAGCTGGTCGCCAACCCGCTGACCGCACTGCCCTGCATCGACGAGCGGCTGGCCGCCCGCGGGGCGCCGGATCAGCCGCTGGAGCGGGCCATCGAACTCAAGGCTCTGCTGGCCGACCGCATCGCCGCGCTCAAGCCGCGCGACGGCGGCGACTTCGGCACCAGCGAGCAGTGGCGGCACTACAACTCGCTGTACTTCCCGTATGTCGTGGGGGTGCGGGCCTACGCCCAGAACGCCACCGCCGCCGGCCTGGATCCGACGGCCCGGCAGGCGTGGCAGTGGTTCGTCACCGAAGTGCCGCAACGGTCGTTGCACAACTGGCAGAACGCCGCGGCCAAGCTGATTGCCGCCGATCTTCGCGGGCGGGTGGCCGTCTCCAGCTAGCCGCTGAACCTGCTTAGCCCGGCTAGGCAGGGAATACGTGGGCTAGATCACTGAGTTGACCTGCGCATGGCAGTGCTTGGCAGTGCCAAGCGTCGATCTGGCAGTTCCCGATCGGCATTCTCAGAGGTGTTCGACCCGCTATCCCAAGGAGTTCCGACATGACCGCTGTTACTCCACTGCCCACCCGCCCGTTCGACGACTCGACCGACTCGCTGTTGCGGTTTGCCATGCGGCTCGACGCGACGCTGAGCGGCCTTGTTGGCCTTTTCATCGCCTTGATGGCGGACTCGCTCTCCGCGCTGACCGGCCTGAGTTCCCTTGCCGAATTCAGCGGGGGCGCCCTGCTGGTGCTCGGCGGACTGGCGGTGTACGGCCTCGCCGCCGCGCCCGATCTGCGCCGCGTCGGAGTCGGCCTGATCGTCGGCAATGTCGTCCTGACGCTGGCGGCGCTCGTCGTGGTTGCCGTCGGAGCGTTGCCGCTGACCGAAGCCGGCGTCGCCGCGACGCTGGCCACCGGCGGCTACTTCGCGCTGATGGGATACCTGCAATACATCGGAGTGCGCCGCCTGCCGGCGTAACTCCCGTCCCGCCGGTGCGGGGCGCCGCCGTCAGAGGTTGCGGTGAGCGTCCCCGCATCGGCTTGTTGGCGATCTAGAGCTTGCGCAGCCGTAGCCGGTTGATCGAATGGTCGGCGTCTTTGCGCAGCACTAGGGTGGCGCGCGGCCGGGTCGGCAGAATGTTCTCGATCAGGTTGGGCCGGTTGATCGATCGCCAGATGTCGCGGGCCGCAATCTCGGCCTGCTGGTCGGTCAGCCCCGCGTAGTGGTGGAAGTGCGAAGCCGGGTTGGCGAACGCCGTTGAGCGCATCGCGAGGAACCGCGAGATGTACCACTGCTCGATGTCCTCGATCCGGCCGTCCACATACAGCGAGAAGTCGAACAGGTCCGACACCATCAGCGTGGGTCCGGTCTGCAGCACATTGAGGCCCTCGAGGATCAGGATGTCCGGGTGGCGGACCACCTGCTTGGCGTCCGGCACCCGGTCGTAGTGCAGGTGCGAGTACACCGGTGCGCACACGTAGTCCGAACCCGACTTGACCGAGGTGACGAACCGCATCAGCGCCCGTCGGTCGTAGCTCTCCGGAAAACCCTTGCGGTGCATCAGGTTTCGTCGGCTCAACTCGGCATTGGGATAGAGGAATCCGTCGGTGGTCACCAGGTCGACACGTGGGTGGTGATCCCAGCGGGCCAGAAGTGCCTGCAGCACGCGGGCTGTCGTTGACTTGCCGACCGCCACGCTGCCGGCCACCCCGATGATGAACGGCACCGGCCGGTCGGGATGCTGCTGGGGCTCGCCCAGGAACTCGGCGGTGGCGGAGAACAGCCCTTGGCGGGCGGCGACCTGCAAGTGCAGGAGCCGGGCCAGCGGCAGGTAGACCTCTTCGACCTCGCGGAGGTTGATCTGCTCGCCCAGACCCCGCAACCCGACGACTTCTTCTTCGGTCAGCGGCTGTGGTGTGGACATACGTAGCGCGCGCCATTGACGTCGATCGAACTCCACGTAGGGGCTCGGCTCGCTTGGCCGCGGCATGACGTCAGTCTTGCAGCCTCGGCCTTGCTGCGGTCCGCTGGGGCGAGCAGATAGCGTTAGCTGGCGTGGAACCTGACGCGCTGGTCCGCGAGTATCTGCTACTCGGTTTGCGTTTCGACCGTATCGAGTCGGGTTACGTCGACTCCTTCACCGGCGATCCGGTGCTGCGCCAAACGGTGTCGGCTGAGGCCGCACCCGACCCCACCGATCTGGTCCGTCAAGCCCGACGCCTGATCGCGGCGATTCCAGATGTGCCGCACCGCAATGGATTTGACCAGCAGCGCGCCGACTATGTGGGCGCACACCTGCGCGCGCTGGAATGCGCCGGCCGTAAGTTCGCCGGCGAAGACATCGGTTTCGTCGACGAGGTGCACGACTACTTCGACGTGCGCATCGGAAAGGGCGAGCCAGAGACCTACCGGCAGGCGCATGCCCGCCTCGACGAGGTGCTGGGTGGTGACGGGCCGCTGGCCGACCGGATGGACGCGCACCGCACCGGCGAGGAAATCCCGCCCGAGCGGCTGGCCGAATGCATCGAGGCCTTCTCCAGCGCGCTGCGCGACCGCGTCCGCGCCGATTACCCGCTCCCGGACGCCGAAACCGTCGAGTATCAGGTAGTGACGGATAAGCCGTGGTCGGGATTCAACTACTACCTCGGCGGCTACCGCTCGACGGTCGCAGTCAACGCCGACATCAAACAGCTGATGTCCAACCTGCCGAGACTGGTGGCCCACGAGTCCTATCCGGGACACCACACCGAGCACTGCCGCAAGGAGGTCGGGCTGGTCAACCGCAAAGCCCAGGCCGAGCAGACCATCTTCCTGGTGAACACGCCGCAATGCCTGATCGCCGAGGGCCTGGCCGACCTGGCCCTGTACGCGGCGATCGGCCCGGGCTGGGGGCGTTGGGCTGCTGAGATCTACGCCGACCTGGGCCTGCGGTTCGACGGAGAGCGTGCCGAGGCGCTGTCCGAGGCATCGGCAGCCCTGGCCGGAGTCCGGCAGGACGCCGCGTTGATGTTGCACGACGAGCACCGCGACGCCGACGAGGTTGCGGATTTCCTGCGCCGTTGGCTGCTGGTCAACGACACCCGCACGCGACAGATGCTGCGGTTTTTGTCGTCGCCGCTGTGGCGCGCCTACACCAGTACCTATGTCGAGGGATATCGGCTGCTACGCGGCTGGCTGGACGATCGCCCGGCCCAGATGAGCGTTGTCGAGCGGTTCGGCCGGCTGCTCGACGAACCATTGATCCCGTCGGCGTTACCCGAGTAGTTCGACGCGACACCACCGTCGACGATGCAGTGGGGGTACCTCCCAGCCGCGCAGCGGCGAGGGGGACGCGCAGCGCGATGAGGTGCGGGCACCTCCCGCTTGCGGGGGAGAGCTTGCGGGGGAGAGGCGGGGAGATCGACACAGCCCGCCGATAGACTGGCGGGCGTGACTGCCGCACCCGACGCCCGTACCAAGTCCTCCGCCATGACTGCCCCGCTGGCCGACGTCGACCCCGACATCGCCGAGCTGCTCGGCAAAGAGCTTGGCCGCCAGCGCGACACGCTGGAGATGATCGCCTCGGAGAACTTCGTGCCGCGCGCGGTGCTGCAAGCCCAGGGCAGCGTGCTGACCAACAAATACGCCGAGGGTCTGCCGGGCCGCCGCTACTACGGCGGTTGCGAGTACGTCGACGTGGTGGAGAACATCGCCCGCGACCGGGCCAAGGCGCTGTTCGGCGCCGACTTCGCCAATGTGCAACCGCACTCCGGCGCCCAGGCCAACGCCGCGGTGCTGCACGCGCTGATGTCGCCGGGGGAGCGACTGCTGGGCCTCGACCTCGCCAACGGGGGTCACCTGACCCACGGCATGAAGCTGAACTTCTCCGGCAAGCTCTACGAGAACGCCTTCTACGGCGTCGACGCCACCACGCACCTGATCGACATGGACGCGTTGCGCGCCCAGGCGCTGGAGTTCCGTCCGAAGGTGATCGTCGCCGGCTGGTCGGCCTACCCGCGGATCCTGGACTTCGCCGCGTTCAAGTCAATCGCCGACGAGGTGGACGCCAAGCTGTGGGTGGACATGGCGCACTTCGCCGGACTGGTTGCGGCCGGTTTGCACCCGTCGCCGGTGCCGCACGCCGACATCGTGTCGACCACCGTGCACAAGACGCTGGGTGGCCCGCGGTCCGGCCTGATCATCGGCAAGCAGGAATACGCCAAGTCGATCAACTCCGCGGTCTTCCCGGGGCAGCAGGGTGGCCCGCTGATGCACGTGATCGCGGCCAAGGCAGTGGCGCTGAAAATCGCGGGCACCCCGGAATTCGTCGAGCGGCAGCAGCGCACGCTGTCCGGCGCCCGAATCCTCGCCGAGCGACTGTTGGCGGCTGACGTCGCCAAGGCAGGTGTCTCTGTGGTCAGCCGTGGCACCGACGTCCACCTGGTGCTGGTCGACCTGCGCGACTCGCCGTTGGACGGACAGGCCGCCGAGGACCTGCTGCACGACGTCGGCATCACGGTCAACCGCAACGCCGTGCCCAACGACCCGCGGCCGCCGATGGTGACGTCGGGCCTGCGGGTCGGCACCCCGGCGCTGGCTACCCGCGGCTTCGGGGATGCCGAGTTCAGCGAGGTCGCTGACATCATCGCCACCGCGCTGGCGGCCGGCAAAGCGGCTGACGTGTCGACGCTTCGCGACCGAGTTACCCGTCTGGCCAGGGAGTTTCCGCTCTACGACGGCTTGGAAGACTGGTCGCTGGTTTAAGCCGTCGCAGATTTTACGAAACCTGTGTACGCCGGTTACAGTTATTGCATGGCACAGAAACCTGTCGCTAACCCGCTGATCCTCGAGCTCGACCCCGTGGTGGGCGAGAACCTCGACCGGCACCTGGGCACCGAGCAGCTCTGGTTCGCGCACGACTTCGTGCCCTTCGAGCAGGGCGAGAACTTCGCCTTCCTGGGCGGTCGCGACTGGGATCCGTCACAGGTGACGCTGCCGAAAGCCGTTACCGACGCGTGCGAGATTCTGCTCATCACCAAAGACAACATCGCGGGCTACCACCGCGAACTCGTCGAGCACTTCATCCTCGAGGACATGTGGGCTCAGTGGATCGGCCGCTGGACTGCCGAGGAGCATCTGCATGCCATCGCGCTGCGCGAGTACTTCGTCGTGACCCGCGAGATCGACCCGACTGCCAACGAGAATGTCCGCTTCGAGCACGTGTCGCAGAAGGGCTACCGCGCCGATCAGTTCTCTCAGGTCGAAACCCTGGTGTTCATGGCGCTCTTCGAGGCCGCCCACGCGGTGTTCACCAACAACCTCGCGGCGCAGATCGAAGAGCCGGTGCTGGCCGGCCTCATCACCCACATCGCCCGTGACGAGGTGCGCCACGAAGAGTTCTTCGTCAACCTTGTCGCGCACTGCCTCAGCTACACCCGTGACGAGACGATCGCCGCCATCGGCGCCCGCGCGGCCGAGATCGACGTCATCGGCGCCGACATCGACGCCTACCGCGACAAGGTGCGAAACGTCGCCGACGCAGGCATTTTCGGCCCCGACCTCCTACGCCGGGTGATTTCTGACCGCATCACCGCGTGGGGAGTCGCCGACGAGCCCGCGCTGCGGCAGTTCGTCATCAGCTAGCCACGTCGGCGCGCCTGCACGGCGCGCACGCGCCGACGGGAGTAGCGTCGCTTTCGATGGCTAGCGACATGCTCTGCTATCCGGGCGGCGCCTCTCGTCTCAATTTCGACAGGACCGCCGGCCCCGGTCCTGGCGCCGCGGCCCCCGCCGAATCGTCCGTGCGGGCCGCACGGGCATCCAGCCCGGCTAAAACGCTTCGCGCGCATGGGTGGCTGTGGGGCCACCACCAACATGCGGCGGCGGCCCGGGCGATGAGCTCGAGGAGCGCTCGTGACTGATTCCCCGGCGGTTTCACAGGACACCATCAGGACCTACGTGCTCGACACGTCGGTGTTGTTGTCCGATCCGTGGGCCTGCTCCCGCTTCGCCGAACACGAAGTGGTGGTTCCGCTGGTAGTGATCAGTGAGCTGGAGGCCAAACGCCACCACCACGAACTGGGCTGGTTCGCCCGCCAGGCGTTGCGCCTGTTCGACGATCTCCGGGTCCAGCATGGGCGGCTGGATCAGCCCATTCCGGTCGGGACGCAGGGCGGCACGCTGCACGTCGAGCTCAACCACAGCGACCCCAGTGTGCTGCCGGCCGGGTTCCGCACCGACACCAACGACTCGCGCATCCTGTGCTGTGCCGCCAACCTCGCCGCCGAGGGCAAGCGAGTCACGTTGGTCAGCAAGGACATTCCGCTGCGCGTCAAAGCGGGCGCGGTGGGCTTGCTCGCCGACGAGTACCACGCGCAGGACGTCGTCGTCTCCGGCTGGACCGGGATGACGGAAATGGAAACCAGCGCCGACGACATCGACGCGTTGTTCGCCGACGGCGAGGTCGACCTGGAGGCTGCGCGAGACCTGCCGTGCCACACCGGCATTCGGCTACTGGCCGGCAGCTCCCATGCGCTCGGCCGGGTGAACGCGCACAAGCGGGTCCAGCTGGTCCGCGGCGACCGCGAGGTTTTCGGACTGCGTGGACGCTCCGCCGAACAGCGGGTGGCCCTGGATCTGCTGCTCGACGAGTCGGTGGGCATCGTGTCGCTGGGCGGCAAGGCCGGCACCGGCAAGTCGGCGCTGGCGTTGTGCGCCGGGCTGGAGGCCGTGCTGGAGCGCCGCACGCAGCGCAAGGTAGTCGTGTTCCGCCCGCTGTACGCGGTCGGCGGCCAGGAGCTGGGTTATCTGCCCGGTAGCGAGAGCGAAAAGATGGGCCCGTGGGCCCAGGCGGTCTTCGACACGCTCGAAGGTCTGGCCAGCCCGGCGGTGCTCGAAGAGGTGCTGTCCCGCGGCATGCTCGAGGTGCTGCCGCTGACCCACATCCGCGGTCGTTCGCTGCACGACTCTTTCGTCATTGTCGACGAAGCGCAGTCACTGGAGCGAAACGTGCTGCTGACCGTGCTGTCCCGGCTGGGCGCGGGATCGCGGGTGGTGTTGACGCACGACGTCGCTCAGCGCGACAACCTGCGGGTGGGCCGGCATGACGGCGTCGCCGCGGTGGTCGAGAAACTCAAGGGCCACCCACTGTTCGCGCACATCACGCTGCTGCGCAGCGAGCGGTCGCCGATCGCGGCGCTGGTCACCGAGATGCTCGAGGAGATCAGCGGCGTAACGCTCTAATCGGGTGGGCCTTCGTCGCCGGTAAGCTGCGGCCGTGCCGAAACGACCGGATAACCAAGCCTGGCGGTACTGGCGCACCGTCGCCGGCGCGGCGGCGGCTGCCGCCATCGTCGGGATCGGTGCGTTCACCGGGCACGTCCGGTTCGCACGTGCCAACGACGTCGTGGACTGCGCACAGGTCAAATGCGTCGCGTTGACGTTCGACGACGGCCCCACCCCGTATACCGACCGGCTGTTGAGCATCCTGACCGCGAACAAGGCCAAGGCCACGTTCTTCGAGATCGGCAACAAGGTCGCGGCCAACCCGGCGGGCGCCAAACGGGTCGTCGAGGCGGGAATGGAACTGGGCAACCACACCTGGGAACACCCCAACATGACGACGTTGCCTCCCGAAGACGTCCCCAGCCAGCTGTCGCGGGCCAACGACGCGATCGCCGCGGCCACGGGTGTGACGCCGAAGTTGTGGCGGCCGCCGGGCGGGTTGACCAATGCGGCGGTCAACGAGCAGGCCGGAAAGGTCGGCCTGGCCGGAATCCTTTGGGACGTCATCCCTTACGACTGGATCAACGACTCGAACACCGCAGCCAGCCGGCTCCTGCTGATGACACAGATCAAGCCCGGTTCGGTGGTGTTGCTGCACGACACCTACTCCAGCACGGTCGACATCGTCGAGCAGTTCATCCCGGTGCTCAAGGCGAACGACTACCACTTCGTCACGGTCACCCAACTGCTCGGGCAGCGCGCCCCGGGCAGCGTCTACGGCAGCCGCGAGAACGGGCCACCGGCCAACGACCTGCACGACATCCCCGCCTCGGAGATTCCGTCGCTGCCCAACACGCCGTCGCCGGCGCCCATGCCCAACTTCCCGATCGCCGATGTCTCCGGCCAGAACTCGGGAGGACCGAACAACGGCAGTTAGGCCGTCGGCGGAAGTCGGGTCTTCTAGAAGCGACTCCAGGTCGCGCTCTTTGACGTCACCGGCCAATCGGACGGTTTCATCTTGAATGCCCAGCGCCGCACGACAGGCGCGAACGGCGTGGTCTTCCAACGCCACCGGCGCGAACACCGCCATGATCCCGTCGCCGGTGAACTGTGTTACCACTGCTCCATAACGCTGCACCACCTCTGCAGCGTGGTTGGCGAGCTCGGTCATGATCTCGCGCAGCCGCTCCGCACCCACCGTCGCGGCGATGTCCATCGAGTGGACCACATCGGCGAAGAGAACCGTGACCTGCTTGTACTCGGCGTGGGCCTCGGTTTCGTCGACTGGTGCGCCGCACGCGTGGCAAAACCGGGCGTTCCCTAAAGGCTCGGCGCCACACGTCCGGCACGCCGCTAAGGTCGTCATTCGACCCTCCGCCTATCCCGGCCCCCGGCCTAACAGAATAGGCCGTCCGACACTCCGCGAGGGGCCGTTGGTCACTGTTAGGCCATCGCATGAGCTAGTGCAATGTGACCCTCGAAAACGGAGGATTCAGCGAGGGCACGGTACCGTTCACGGAACTCGCGATAGCGGGCGTCATTGCCGCGGGCCCCGGCAAGCATTGCGTTTAAGCGCAGCAGGGGAAGCTCGTGGTACATGAACTCAGGATCGGTCGGCGTTGCCGCTAGGTCGTCGATGGCATTCTGCGCTTCGTCAAGGTCGCCATCGCGACCTCGGTTGAGCATGGCCTCAACGAGAACGGTGGTGCACCAACCGCGATTCGTCATTTCACCACCCCGGATCTCGCTCTCCAGTACGCCACGGCACAACGCGATGGCACCGTCATAGTCACCAACTCGGTTCTTCTCTACTGCGAATTCGATGTCGGCGCACCACGCGGCAACGATGGTGGTTCGATGCTCGAGCGCCAGTCGGCGAGCCTTGTCCAACAGTTCGAAACCCAACTTCCGATCGGCGTCCTCGCGGCGTACCAAGATGAGCCCCCGCGTGAATTCCGCGTTGGTAAGCGTGAAGTCGTCGCCGAACTGTTTGGCGATTTCCAACGCTTCCGCAGTGTCTCGCAACGCATCTTCATCGGGGAGAAGCGCCCAGCTCTGCGTGGCGATGTACTTGAACATCACGACGGCGCAGAACGTGAACTTGTCGTTTCTGCGGGCGATCGCGATAGCGTTGTCGAAGTCCTCGCGCCAACCGGAGATGCCCAGGGCGCATCGCCCCGATGCGCGCATCGCCAGGGCGAAAGCCAGTGGTGATCCGATGATCAAATTGCCCATAGTGGGATCGCCTTCGGATGCGTCGATTGCACGTTGGCTCAGGTCGATGGTTTCGATCACTTCACCGACAGACCACTTGACGATCATCGGCACCATCAACAGTCCGACAGTCAGCTCGGGATCACCGATCGCATCGAGGAGTTCTACATGCTGTGAAGCCAAGCGCGACGCCTCTGAATACTCGCCGTAGAACTGCATTAGCTGTACGACACCCGTCATGCCAATAGCCAAAGAACGCTTATCGCCTGCAGCAATTGCCAATTCACGCAATTCGTCGAATCCCGTCTCGTCCATGCCCGCGCTGACCCGCCAGATCGTTGCGCACAAGAGTGTTCGGGCGGCGATGCGCATGGCGGCGCGACCGACATCGTCGGTGGGCAGCTGATCGGCCACCTGACGCGCTCGTCCCCAGCTCACCCGTGCGCCGGTAATGTCGCGGTGCGTCGACCAGTTCCCGGCTCGCATGTGCCATTCAAACGCTGCGTGCAGGTCGCCTGCAGCCTCCAAATGATCGGCAATCGACGCGGCGTTTTCGTCGATCGATTCTGGCTCGCGAGCTTCGATCGCGACCGCGACCCGCCGGTGCAGCTCAGCCCGTTCGGATTTGAGCTGCGACTCGTAGGCCACCGCACGGATGAGCGGATGATGAAATACATAATCGGCTTGGCTGGTTGTGCTGACCTGCTCAACGAACTCGGCAGCAACCAAGTCATCAACTACTGGCTCGACGCCCAGCATGGTCAGCAGGTCGAGGCCGAACCGCGACCCGACGACCGCCGCCGCGCTCAAGGTGCGCTTCGCTTTGGGGTCGAGTCGGTCGATACGCGCCGCGATCGTCGCCTGCAGGGTGGCAGGCACACTCACGTCCGCGACCTTTGCGGTTGACTTGTATTCGCCCCGCTCGCCGCGCAACACGCTCCGGTCGGCGAGTTCACGCACGATCTCCTCGGCAAAGAACGGATTGCCAGCGGCCCTTTCGGCGATCGAGTTGCCAAGGGCTACGACAGACGGGTCAGGCCCGAGCAGTATCGAGACCAGTGCTGCGGTCTCTGAATCACTCAGCGCAGCAAGGGCTATGGTTTGTCCGCCGGCCACCTGGCTCAACACACCGCGATACTCCGGACGATAGGTGATTAGCACCAGCGCTCGCGTCTGCGGGATCATTGCCAAAAAGTCAGCAAGCAACTGCTCACTGACCGCGTCGATCCAATGGGCGTCTTCCACCACGTATACCGCTGGGGTTTCCCGCGCCAACGACGCAGCATTCACCAGAGCGATCAACCGCCGCCGACGCGCATCCGGATCGATCCGAGGTGGAACGGCATCAGGATCAGCAATACCAAGCAAGTCATCGAGCAGCGCCAAGTCTTCCGGGTCTGCATCAGAGACCCGTTCGCGCAATCGATCGCGGGCGACCTGCGCGTCAAGACCCTCAACTCCGGTGGCCGCGCGCAAGAGCTGAGCGACCGCATAGAACGGGATCTGGCTGGCGTGGGATTCGCAGAAGGTCGTGAACACATCGGCGCCACGTTCTAGAGCCATCGACGAAACCTCATGCACCAGACGGCTTTTACCGATACCAGGCGGTCCCACGACTCCGACAACAGCGCCGTGACCATCGACCGCACGGGCCAACAACTCCTTGACGGCAGACATCTCCCCGCGCCGACCGACCAAATTCAATTCAGCGCGCCTCATCGTCCGATCCCGGCGCACGCCCACCAGGCGGTGCGCGGCCACCGGCTCGCGAGCACCCTTGACGTGGACCAACTCACGCTCGCCGAGAGCTGCAATGCCCTCGACCAGGCGTGCCGTCGATGCGCTGAGCATCACCCCGCCCGCCGGCGCGACAGATTCCATCCGCTGCGCCAGGCCCACCTGCTCCCCGATCGCGGCGTAACCGAAAGCCCCCGAACCGATCTCACCGGCAACGACCTCGCCGGAGTTAAGTCCCACGCGCACCTGCAGATCCAGGCCGTCGCGCTCTTTGACGTCAGCCGCTAATCGGACGGTTTCATCTTGAATGCCCAGCGCCGCATGACAGGCGCGAACGGCGTGGTCTTCCAACGCCACCGGCGCACCGAACACCGCCATGATCCCGTCACCGGTGAACTGTGCGACCGCGGCTCCATAACGCTGCACCACCTGTGCAGCGCGGTTGGCGAGCTCGGTCATGATCTCGCGCAGCCGCTCCGCACCCACCGTCGCGGCGATGTCCATCGAGTGGACCACATCGGCGAAGAGAACCGTGACTTGCTTGTACTCGGCGTGGGCCTCGGCGCTATCGAGTCGTGAGCCGCAACTGTGACAAAACCGGGCGTTCGCTAAAGGTTCGGCGCCACACGTCCGGCACACCGCTCCGGTCGTCATCCGACCCTCCGCCTATCCCGGCCCCTGGCATGTACAGAATAGGCCGTCGGACGCTCCACGAGGGGCTCTTGGCCCAGAGCGGGTGTTACCGACGCGAAGTTTGAGATCCTGATATCTCGTCTGTTACCAGACCAGCATCCATAAGCATCGCTCATGACGTGTCGCGTACTGCCGGATTTCGCCCAGCTACTGTCCCGGTAGCTCACCCGATGCGGCGAGGGCAAGCAGTTCGCCTCGGCCGATCTGAGTGACCAGGCTGGCGCTGTCAAAGTAGATGCGCTCGTTGGTGATTCGATCGCCGTCGAAGAAGAACACCGCGATGATCGGCACCCGGAACGCCTTGCCAGTGGGCGGCATGCCGTAGAACTCACCGAGATTGGTTCCCAGCAGGTCGAATTCGGTGATCACCGCGTCTTCGGTGACGTGGAAGCGCACATTGTCGTGCCGCTGGTCGGGGAACGCGGCCCGGGTGGTCCGGTAGTACCCCATCACCTCGTCGTCGCCGTCGAAGACCTGGCCGGTGGCCATGATCTCGTAGTGCGGGTGTCCGTTGAAGGTGGCCAGGGTGCGATCGAACTCCTTGGTCACCTCGGTGTTCATGTGCTCTTCGATGAGCGCCAGGCGCCGTTGGCGGAGTTCGTCGCTGAGCATGTCTACTCCTCGGTGACCTTGGCCATCGCCAGCACGTCGAGGCGACGGTCGAGTTCCTCTTCGGACAGCTTGTCCCCGATCAGCCCGCGGTCGATCACCGCCTGCCGTATTGTCGTGTGCTCGTTAACCGCTTGCTTGGCCACCGCGGCCGCCTCCTCGTAACCGATCGCCGAATTCAGCGGCGTGACGATCGACGGGGACGACTCGGCCAGCTCCCTCAGGTGCTCGACGTTTGCGTGCAGCCCGGTGATGCATCGCTCGGCGAACAGCGTCGAGACGTTGGTCAGCAGCCTGAAGGACTCGAGGATGTTGCGGGCCATCATCGGGATGTAGACGTTGAGTTCGAACGCGCCCGACAGTCCGCCGACGGCGACGGCGGCGTCGTTGCCGATCACCTGAGCGGCGACCTGGGTAACCGCCTCGCACAGAACGGGATTGACCTTGCCCGGCATGATTGAGCTACCCGGCTGCAGGTCCGGCAGGTGGATCTCGCCCAGACCGGTCAGCGGACCCGATCCCATCCAGCGGACGTCATTGGCGATCTTGGTCAACGACACCGCGATGGTGCGCAGCGCACCGGACGCTTCGACCAGCCCGTCGCGGGCCGCCTGAGCTTCGAAAGAGTCGACCGCCGTGCGTAATTCGGTCAACCCGGTGTCTTTCACCAGCACCTGGACAACCTTGGCGCCGAAGCCGTCGGGAGCGTTGAGGCCGGTGCCGACGGCGGTGCCACCGATCGCCAGCTCGCCCAACCGGGGCAGCGTCGCGCGGACCCGCTCGATGCCGGCCTCGATCTGGCGGGCGTAGCCGGAGAACTCCTGACCCAGCGTCACCGGAACGGCGTCCATCAGGTGTGTGCGACCCGACTTGACCACGGTGTGCCATTCGCGGGATTTGCCGGCCAGTGCGTCGTGTAGCACCTGCAGCGCCGGAATGAGATGGCGCACAGCGGCTTCAGTGGCCGCGATGTGGGTGGCGGTCGGAAAGGTATCGTTGGACGACTGCGACATGTTGACGTCGTCATTGGGATGCACGGTCACGCCGTTGGCGGCGGCGATGCTCGAGATCACCTCGTTGGTGTTCATGTTGGAACTGGTGCCCGACCCGGTCTGGAAGACGTCGATCGGGAACTGCTCGTCGTGCTTGCCGTCGGCGATTTCGGCGGCGGCGGCGATGATCGCGTCAGCCTTGTCGGCTGCCAGCAGCCCGAGGTCCTTGTTGACTTGCGCGCAGGCAGCCTTCAGCAGACCCAGGGCACGAATCTGGGTGCGCTCAAGTCCGCGGCCCGAGATCGGGAAGTTCTCCACGGCGCGCTGAGTCTGCGCCCGCCACAACGCTTTCGCGGGCACCTTGACCTCGCCCATGGTGTCGTGCTCGATGCGGTATTCGGTGTCTGCCATTGGGGGAATGTCCTTGTTAGGTAGGGGTCTCGCTCGGTAGTGGTTACGGCAGTGGGTACGCGGCGCTGCTGTCGCCGGTGAAGTCGATGGCCGAGTATTCGTTGAGCTTGGTCAGCCGGTGAAAGCCCTCGACCATCCGCAGCGTGCCCGACTTCGAGCGCATCACGATCGACTGGGTGGTGCAGCCGCCCGGTTCGTAGCGCACGCCCTTGAGCAGGTCGCCGTCGGTGACGCCGGTCGCGCAGAAGAACACGTTGTCCCCAGACACCAGGTCGCCGGTGGTCAGCACCTGATCGAGGTCGTAACCGGCGTCGAGTGCCTTCTGTCGCTCGGCGTCATCGGTGGGTGCCAGCTGCGCCTGAATCTCGCCGCCCATGCAGCGCAGCGCTGCGGCGGTGATGATGCCCTCCGGGGTACCGCCGATGCCGGCCAGCATGTCGGTGCCGGAGCCCGGTCGGCACGCCGCGATCGCGCCCGCCACGTCGCCGTCGGTGATCAGCCGGATCCGGGCCCCGGTGGCCCGCACGTCCTCGATCAGCTGCGCGTGCCGCGGCCGGTCCAGGATGACGACCGTCATGTCCGGCACGGACAGCCCCTTGACCTTGGCGACCGCGCGGATGTTCTCGGCGATCGGCGCGGTGATGTCGAGGACGTGGGCCGCGTCGGGTCCCACGGCGATCTTGTTCATGTAGAACACCGCCGACGGGTCGAACATCGAGCCGCGGTCGGCCACCGCGAGCACCGAGATGGCGTTGGGCATGCCCTTGCTCATCAGCGTGGTGCCGTCGATCGGGTCGACGGCGAAATCGCATTCCGGGCCGTCGCCGTTGCCGACGTGCTCGCCGTTGTAGAGCATCGGCGCTTCGTCTTTCTCGCCTTCGCCGATCACGACGACGCCGCGCATGGAGACCGAGTTCACCAACTGGCGGATCGCGTCGACGGCCGCGCCGTCGCCACCCTCTTTGTCGCCGCGGCCCACCCAACGGCCGGCGGCCATGGCACCTGCCTCGGTGACCCGGACAAGCTCGAGGGCGAGGTTGCGGTCCGGGGCTTCACGACGAGAACCTGCGGTCATGGTTGCCGATTGTCCCAGAGGCAGGTTGCCGCTCGGGAGCTGGGATACTCGTGCTGTGAGCACGCAGCCAGAGCCGACGGCCAAACCGGCCAAGCCCCGGCTGCTGCAAGACGGCCGGGACATGTTCTGGTCGATCGCGCCGCTGGTAGTGGCCTGCATCGTGCTGGCGGGCCTGGTCGGGATGTGCTCGTTTTCGCCGGGTGGAATCAACCGCGGACCGGTGCCGTCCTATGACGCCTCCAGCGCCCTGCGGGCCGACGCGCTGACGCTCGGCTTCCCGGTCCGGTTGCCGCTGCTACCCCAGGGCTGGCAGGCCAACTCCGGCGGCCGCGGCGGTATCCCCGACGGCCGGACCGATCCGTCGACCCACCAGCGACTGCACGCCGTCACCTCCATCGTCGGCTACATCAGCCCGGCCGGTGAGTACTTGAGCCTCACTCAAAGCAATGCGGACGAGGTCAAGTTGGTCGGTTCGATCCACTCGTCGATGTATCCCAGTGGAACCGTCGACGTGGACCGCACCCGGTGGATCACCTACCGGGGCGACGGTGGGGTTGAGCCGGTGTGGACGACGCGGCTGGACAACCCGGCCGGTCCCGCCCAGATCGCGATCACCGGTGCCGGCAGCACCGACGAGTTTCGAACGCTGGCGGCCGCAACTCAATCGCAGCCACCCCTACCCGCACACAGGTAAGAGAAGGGACCCCTCAATGACTGCACCGGAAGCCGACCTCACCGGCTGGTCAGCGGAACCGTTCACCGGTGGTGGGTACACCCACGACGTCTACCGCCGTGGCGACGGGCCCGGCGTGGTGCTGATCCCCGAGGTACCGGGCATCCATCCCGGCGTGCTGGGGCTGGGAAATCACTTGGTGGACAACGGTTTCACCGTGGCGATACCGTCGCTGTTCGGCGAGCCGGGCCGGCCGGTATCGGTCGGCTACACGCTTGATTCTCTCCGACGTGTTTGTGTGGCACGGGAATTCGCCGCCTTTGCCACTAACAAGCACCGGCCGGTAGCGGATTTCCTGCGCGCATTGGCTCGCGACCTCAAGGCCTCGACACCGGGCAAAGGCGTCGGTGTGATCGGCCAGTGTTTCACCGGTGGATTCGCGCTGGCCGCCGCGGTCGACGACAGCGTGCTGGCACCGGTGCTCAGCCAGCCGTCGACGCCGTTTCCGTTGACTCCGCGCCAGCGCCGCGATGCCGGCCTCAGCGACGTCGAGCTGAACGCATTCAAAGACCGCGCCACCAAGGAAGGCGTGTGCGCGATGGGTTTGCGATTCAGCAAGGACTTCATGTCACCCGGTGAACGGTTCACCACGCTCAAAGAGCGGCTGGGCGACGCGTTCGAGGTGATCGAGATCGACTCCGGCCCAGGCAATGAGCATGGGTTTACCCGGGCGGCGCATTCGGTGTTGACCCTGGAGGTCCGTGAGGTCGACGGTCACCCGGCCTACGAGGCGCGCAAGCGAGTCGTCGAGTTCCTCAAGGAGCGGCTGGTTTAGCTGCTTGGCGTGCCTTCCATCGGGTCACCCAACCAGGCTTGCTGTGCTGGTCGTCGCTCTCTTGAAGTTCGACGCCCTTATAGACCGCCAGGTAGACGTCGATGGTCGTGACGATGACGATCATCAGCACCGGGCCGATGACGATGCCCCACGGGCCGAACATCGCGATCCCCGCGAACACGGCAAGCAACATCAGCGCCGGGTTGAGCCGGGCATCGCGCGGAACCAGGATCGGGCGCAAAAAGTTGTCCAGGTTCGTGACCACCAGGAGGTGCCATGCGACGACGAACACGCCGCCGATGATGTTGCCGTAGAAGATCATTCCGATGCCGAACGGGATGGTGACGATACCGCCGCCCAGCGGAATGATGGACAGCGCGGTCAACAGAATTGCGAATATGAAAAACCCGTGGTGAAATCCGGCGACGTAGACGGACGCGGCTCCGGCCACCCCTTGGCACAACGCGATGACGAACTGGCCGTTCACGGTTCCGCGCACCATCGAGCCCATTTTCCGTAGGTACAGATCGGTGACCTCGTCCCCGAGCGGGTTGAGCTGGCGAATCAAGGTGAGCAATTTCTCGCGGTTCGTCAGCAACGCGACGAATACGTACAAGAAGATGATTGCTGAGGTGACTACGCCGAACAGGCTGCCGGCGGTGTGCTGCAGGAACTGCAGGGTCCATTCACCGGCCTTCTGCGCGACGGTTGCCATCGTTTTTCTGAGCGACTCAGCGGTGACCGTCACATGCAGGAACGGCACCCGCGCCAACAGCTGGTTGACGGCCTGCAGGGTGGTGTTGCCTAGATCGCTGAGATTGGTCCTCTGCACCCAGCCCGCGACATGAGTCACCATCCGAGAGATCTGAACGATCGCCAACAGGACCAACAGGCCGACCGGGACGATCACCACGAGCAGAGCCGAGAGCAGCGTGCAGGTGGCTGCCAGCCCGCTACCCAGCCGACGACCGAACCAATTGAAAGGCGGTGTAAACAAATACGCTCCGACCGCGGCCACCACGATCAGGACGAAGTAATTGCGGAGGAAGTACGCGGCGAACAGCAGGCTGACAATCGTGACGACCGCAAGAGCCCGTTTCTGGGTGAGGGTGAATTCCGTATTCATCGCCGGCCCTCCGCGTTGGTGTAGAAGCGAACCCTAGCCGCCTGGCGCGCCACTTTTCGCGTGTTGCCGCTTGCGCTGATCGGCGATGAATCGAATCGACCCTCGCTGCAACAGGCCCGGTGCCAGCCGGGCGAACACCCAGGACGCGTACGCCTGCTTCGGCTTGACCAGCAGCGCCTTGTTGCGGCCGATCGCCTTCAGCGTGTCGCGGGCCAGTCGGTCGGCGCTGTAGGCGTTCTTCATGCCCTGCCCGCGCAGGTAGTAGTCGCGACCGACGAAGCCGCCGATCGCGCCCTTGTCCAGAATCGGCGTCTCGACAGCGCCCGGACACACCGCCAGCACACCCACGCCGCGGGAAACGGCTTCCGAGCGCAGCGCCAGCGACAATCCGACGATCGCGTGTTTAGTCATCACGTAGCTGGTGATCTGGCCGGCCGCGGTCAGTCCGGCCATGGATGCGGTGTTGACGATGAAGCCGTGGCCCTGCAGCAGCATCACCGGGTAGGCAGCGGTCACGCCGTGCACGACGCCGCGGATGTTGACGTCGATGATGGCGTTCCACTGCTCCAGCGTCAGCAGTTCGGTGTCTCCGCCCCAAGCGATTCCGGCGTTGTTGAACATCAGGTCGAGTCGTCCGGCGCGGGCGACGACGGCGTCGACGGCGGCTTTCACCGCGGCCGGGTCGGTGACATCGAGGATGGCCGATGTCGCGGAGCCGGGACCGCGCAAGCTCTCGACGGTGCGTGCCGCCGCGGCGCCGTCGACGTCGGTGCAGACCACATCGGCGCCCGCGGCTACCAGTGCACGGCACAGCGCGGCGCCGATGCCCGAGCCGGCGCCGGTGACGATGGCTTGCTTGCCGGTGAAAGGCCCTGCAGTCCTGGAGCTCACTGTGCGGCCAGCTTCATCACGTGGCC
>DATAZN010000623.1:0-1746 GCA_036272035.1 Mycobacterium sp.
GCGTTCGACGGGCTCGACGATCCGGTGCACGGGGTCTTCATCCGCGCCCCTTGGGTGGAGCGCGTCGGTGCGGGTGTGCAGGTGCTGGCCCGAGCCGCAGATCACCCGGTCGCGGTGCGGCAGGGCGCGGTGCTGGCCACGGCGTTTCACCCCGAGGTGACCGGCGATCGTCGGATCCACCGCCTATTCGTCGGCATCGTCAACGGCGAACGTTGACGGCAGCGCCGGGGGGCGGCAGCGCCCACCGGATGCCGCCGATCAGAACACGGCCGACGCTGCGCACGACGGTGAGTTCAACGGGCGGGAAGTACGGCAGCAGCAGCGGTACGCGGGCCCACAACGGCAACATCGAGACCGCGGTAGCTGCCAGCACGCCATAAGGCGCCCGCGCCGCCAACGACAGCGGTGGGGTCAGCAACAGGAAGCGGGCCGCGTCACGCGCCGCCGGCGTGCTGCGCAGCTCCGGCCGGAATGCGTTGAGTCGTTGCGCCAGTGCATGTTCGGAGCGCGGCGGGTCGACCACCCCGAGCCTGGCCGCGATCTCGGCCATGTCCACGACGTAGGCGTCGCGGCCCGACTGGTCCAGCGGGGTGGCGCCGTAAAGCTGGTACGCCCGCAGAAAGCTGTCGGCTTCGGCGATATGCACCCATTCCAGCAAGTGCGGATCGGTGGCCGTATATGGCCGACCGTCGGCGGCGATCCCGTGCACCCGCTGATGAATTCCCCGGACGCGATCGACGGCGCGCTGGGCGTCGACCGCCGAACCGAATGTCGTCTCGGCCAAGAACGTGCTGGTGCGCTGCAGTCGACCCCATGGGTCGTCGCGATAGTTGGAGTGCTCGGCGACACCGGCCATGGCCAGTGGATGCAGCGACTGCAGGAGCAAAGCCCGCAGCCCGCCCACGAACATCGAGGCGTCGGCGTGCACTCGCCGGATCGGGCGGTCTTCGGCAAACCACCGAGGCCCCGGTGTGTGGTGGATACGCGTACGCGCCGCCGGACCGTCGGGACCGGCGATCATCTCGAACAGGCTGCTGCCCAGCGCGTCACGCACCGCTCGCAGCGGGCTTTGCGTCGTCACCGTTTCCACGGTACGTGGGGTTTGAAATGAGGCATTGCGGTGTAAATGCTGACCATGGACTTGGCTCCCGGCGTCGCGTCGACCGACAAATTCGACAAATCTGTCCACACCTGGCGTGATATCCCCGGCTGGTTTCAGTGGCGTGATCACCAAGAGGAAGCCGTGGCGCATTTCCCCGATGCGCGTTGGTTCGTCGAGGTGGGGTGTTATCTGGGGCGCAGCGTCTGCTCGTTGGGCGAGGTGGTGCGGGATGCCGGGCTCGATACCACCATCGTCGGGGTCGACACTGCGCGGGGCAGCGGGCCGGAAGGCCGCGGCGACAACGACGCTCACGGCCCTGCGGTCGACCACGGTGGCGGAACCTTCGCGGGGCTATTGCACCGCAACATCATCGACTGCGGCTTGGCCGAGACTGTCCAACTACTGATCAGCGACTCCGTCGCGGCCGCCGACCTCTTCGCCGACGCCTCGTTAGCCTGGGTGCACATCGATGCACGCCATGACTACGAGAGCGTCGTCGCGGACATCAACGCGTGGGCACCCAAGATAACGCCGGGCGGTTGGTTGTCCGGAGACGACTATCACGACGAATGGTGGCCCGGAGTGGTGCGCGCGATCAGCGACACGATGCCCGACGCGGTCCCGTGGGGGTCGATCCAGTGGCG
>DATAZN010000624.1:0-3816 GCA_036272035.1 Mycobacterium sp.
CGGATCCAGGCCGTGACACTCCAGGCACCGCTCGGTGAGCCATAAGCCAGATTCGCGGAGCTCATGTGGTAAGCGGTCTGCAGAGTCCCGGGCGCGTGGTCCGCATTCACCCATTGTGGCCCGACCTGGTGGATGTCCGCGGCCGCCGTCACGGTGGCTCCGTTCGTCACGTTGAACACGTGTTGGACTCCCAGTGTCGCGGTATAGGTCGGCGCGTTGGTGGCTCGATTGCCGGACAGATCCACGCCGCCGACATCGAACTCGGTGTAGCGCGCGTCCAGCGCCGTGGCCGACAGCGTAATCTGATCGTGTTGGGTCACCAGGCCGATGGCTTCGATTTCGCCACCATTGAAGGTCGCCCGCTGCGAGTTCTGCGTGATGAAAAACAACAGCCCCGAGGGTTCGAACGCAGCCGACAGGGCCTGGAAGCCCTTGTACGCGTAGTGAAAGACTTCGGCGTTGATTTGCAGCCGCTGGTCGAGGAAGCGGTTCTTGGAACCGATCTCGTACGCGGTGATGGTCTCCGGCCCGTATGAGCCGGGCAGACCGAGTCCCGGGGTCACCTGGTTGATACCGCCGGACTTGTAGCCGGTGCTGACCGACGCGTAGAGCAGCGAGTTAGCCGCGACGTCACCCTCGATGCCGGCCTTCCAGGTCACCCCCGAATGACTTTCGTGTGCTCCAGTCACCGAGCTGACGAGTACCGGTGCCGCCACCGTGCCGCCGTAGGCGTTGGCCGTGCCCGCGGACACTTTCTCCTCGTCGGTGTAGCGAAGACCGCCCGTGAGTCGCAACGCCGAGATGACTGGGTAAGTTACCTGTCCGAAGGCCGCCTTCGACTCGGAACGATAGGGATAGAGCTCGAAGAAATTCGCAACACCATCCACTCCGGGAATACCGAACGAGGTCGGAAACGAGAACGTCTCGTGTTCGTGCAGATGCTCGTCCGAGTAATACAACCCGGCCACCCAAGTGAAAGGCGCTGACGCCAAGGACGCCAGACGCAACTCCTCCGTATGGAGCTCGTCGGTTTCATCGATGCCGAAGCCGGGATAACTCGGCGTCGCGAGGCTATCGTAGTGGACGTGCCGATAGGTGGGGACATAGGTCAGCGTGGCCCAGTCGAACGCGTAGCTCGCTTGCGCGTAAGCGCCAAAGTTGCGCGTTTTCGAGAAGTCCAGAGTTGGATCGATGGCCGGATTGCCCAGGAACGGCCGCCACGGCATACCGATGCAAGGACCATTCGAGCCGGGCGGGCACGGCGACGCGCCGTTGTTATTACTATTCTGCGAGGCGTAGTCGACCGTGCCGAGAATGGTCAAGGCGCTGGTCGGTGTGGCCAGGACACGCAACCGAGCCGCACGGTCGCGTTCGTCATTGTGGCCATCCGCGAGATACGGTGTGTGTTGGTCGCTCGCGAACGAGGCACGCACCATGAGGTCATCGTTCACCGGTACGTTGACCATGCCTTCCGAGCCCACCTGGCCGTAGTTACCAGCGGTGAGCGACGCGGTCGCCTCAGCGCGATTCGTGGGCATCGCAGTGACAAGGTTGATCGCGCCGGCATTGCTGTTGCGACCGAACAACGTGCCTTGAGGGCCCCGCAACGCCTCGACTCGCTCCATGTCGAACAGCAGGGGCGGGAGAGCTGCCGCCTGGGCAATGTAGTTTCCATCCACGGCGTAGGTGACGGCAGAGTCAACGCCGGGTTGCAGATTGAAGGTGCCGACACCCCGGATGTTCGCGAACAGGACCCCGATAGGTTGTAGCTCGACTCCGGGTAACAGGCCTTGCAGGTCGGCGGCGCTGCTGACGCCCCGGGACCGCAGCTCATCCTGCGAGACCGCCGTGATGGAAATAGGAACTTTCTGCAGGTCCTGTTGGGTTTTCTGCGCCGTGACCACGATCTCTTCCAGCCCCTCGAAGGCCTGCCCTCCCGTTGATGAAGCATCGGCCGCCCCGGCTTGGAAGGTCGCCAGTGCGGTCCCCAGCGCGAAAACCGAGCGCAGCGCTACCGCCACGGCTCGTTGCGTCGGACAGCCGGGATACCTCGACTTTTCTTTGAATTCCGCCATAACCCCCCCTCATTGAACCGTCGACACTCGTTCGTCGACCGGCGTCAGAACACGTAAAGGCTGACGCCGACTTTGTGGCGGCTAATACACAGCAGGTGGAAAAGGGAAGCAATGCAGTAATGACTTGCGCCTACCCACAAGTTATGGCTTGATACCCTCAATGTTGAAGGCCACCTTCCGGCAGCTCGAGACCTTTGTTGTCGTCGTGGAATCCGGAAGCTTCACGCACGCGGCAATTCGGCTCGGCATTTCGCCGGCCGCGATCAGCGACCAGATCCGGGCATTGGAGCAACGGATGGGGTACCCGCTGTTCGATCGGCGCCCGGGTACAACACCCGTGCTCAACACCCAGGGCGAGCATCTTCTGCAGCATGCAAGCCAGCTCCTGAACGGAGCCGCGCGGGTTGTCGCGTTATCAGGTACGGACGCTAACGCCCTTCTGACGGCGAAACTGACAGCCGACGAATACATCGCGGAGCGCCTGCTGCGACCTACCCTGCCCCGATTCCAAAAGGACTTTCCCAGCATCCAGATCGAATTCCTGCAGCTCAATTTCGCGGCAGACGTGGTGCAGTCGATCCGCAACGGCCGTACCGACCTTGCGTATATCACCCTGTGGACGTTGGACGTTGATTGGCCCATCGAGGTGATCAGTACGGTGGCGGTCGGCCTCTATGTGAGCCCCAGCCATCCGCTCGCCCGGTCCTGGGCCGAGGACCGGAGTCAGCAATTGCCGTTGATCACACCCATAGCAGGCTCGCCCATGGAACGAGTCATGAGCAAATCGCTGCTGCAGGCCGGGCTGACCAATTTCGAGTCGGTAGCACACACCCAATACGGCGCAACCATGGCAGATCTCGCCATCAATGGAATGGGCGCCTGCTATGTCATGCGTGAGGCAGTATCCCACCAGGTGGAGGCCGGCCAGCTCGTCGAGCTCAATGTGGTGCTTCCACCGGTACACCGGTGCGCGTTGCGTCGACAGGGGGCCCTCGACGTCGAGCATCTTCGCCAGGTCGATCGCTTCGCGATTTCGCTGATGCGCGGTTAGCTTGGAATCGCCCGCTCGCCCCGCATAACAAGCGCGCTCGCTGCCGTCGCCGGCGGCCGGCACTTCCGCAAGAATCCAACGCGGGCGCCGCGAACTTGCTACAAAGGCGCTCCTGTCGTGTATTCGGGGGGTGTTCGTCCATGAGCAAAGTGGTTCGGTTTCATGAGCATGGTGGCCCGGAGAAACTCCGGATCGAAGAGCTCGAAGTCGGCTCGCCGGGCACCGACGAGGTCCGCATCCGGGTGGAGGCGATCGGCCTCAACCGGTCGGAAACACTATTCCGCGCGGGCACTTACCTTCGCGCGCCGCGCCTGCCGTCCATGATCGGCTACGAGGGTGTCGGCACCGTGGAGGCCATCGGCGCCGGCGTGCAGGGATTCAAGTCGGGCGACCGCGTCTGTGTCATGCCGACTTTCCAACTGGGCGAATTTGGATTGTGCGCGGAGCACGCGATTGTGCCCGCCCGCAGCCTCACCGCGGTGCCGCCCGGACTGACCGTCGTAGAGGCGGCTTCGATCTGGATGCAGTATTTCACGGCCTTGGCGCTTTACGAAGTCGGGCACGCCGCACCTGGTGACTTTGTCGTGATCCGCGCTGCCTCCAGCAGCGTGGGACTCGCCGCCATACAACTCGCGAACTGGGCAGGTGCGGAGCCCATCGCGCTCACTCGTCGCAGTAACAAGTCGGCGA
>DATAZN010000625.1:0-3491 GCA_036272035.1 Mycobacterium sp.
GCCGCAGGAGATCGCAGAAGTCATCGCCTTCCTGGCTTCCTCGAAGGCCAGCTATATCACCGGCGCGGTCATCCCCGTCGACGGTGGCCGGACGGCGGTGTAGAGATGAACAGCACATACCAGCCCAGCCCCAGTGATCGGGTACGCGAGCAGGTGGCGCTCTACGAAGCCACCGACGGACGAGAGGGTGGCACTCTGGAGGACCGGCCGGTGGTGATCTTGACGACCACCGGGGCCAAGACGGGAAACATCCGCAAGAACCCGGTGATGCGGATCAAGGAGGGTGACACCTACGTCGCCGTTGCTTCGGCCGCAGGGGCCACCAGCCACCCGGCGTGGTATCGCAACCTGATCGCTCACCCAGATGTGTTGCTGCAAGACGGCGCAACCGTCCACGAGTTGCACGCCCGCGAGGCCGGCGGCGAGGAGAAGACACACTGGTGGCGCGTCGCCGAGAGCTTCTGGCCGCATTTCCCCGAGTACCGGGAGAAGGCCGGCGCCCGGGAAATCCCGGTGATGTTGTTGGAGCCACGCTGATGGCTAAGCCGGCGACGACCGAGCCGCGGCGGTCGGCCCGGGAACGACTGTTGGATGCCGCCAGCGAGTTGTTCTACAACGAAGGCGTTCAAAGCGTCGGCATCGACCGGGTCATCGAACATGCCGGTGTGGCAAAAGCCTCGCTGTACAACACCTTTGGCAGCAAAGAAGAACTCGTCCAGGCTTATTTGGCAGATCGCCACACCGGGACGGTCGAACGACTCACCGCCGCCATCGACAAGCACACCGATGTCAGGGCGCGGCTGCTCGCGGTCTTTGACGCTCAGGCCGAACTGGCCGCCCAGCCGAATTTCCGCGGCTGCGCGTTCATTACCGCGAGCGCCGAAGCGCCCCCCGGCGGCCTCATCGAACAGGCTGCTGACGAGTATCGTGCCGAGATCCGCGCGCTATTCACCCGACTCGCCGAGCAGGCCGGAGCGCCCGAGCCCGAAACGCTGGCCCGCCAGCTGCAGCTGATTTATGACGGCTCCGGCGTCAGCGTGCGGATGGACCGCGACCGCACCGCCCCACTGGGCGCACGCGCTGCGGCCGCAACACTTCTGGACGCCGCGCTGCGGCCCAAGCCTGAGGACTAACCACGATGAAGATCTCCGCGCAGTTCGCAACCTCACTCGACTCGCCTGAACACATCGCGATCGCCGAACGACTGGGCTACGACCGGGCCTGGCTATTCGACACCCCGCACGAGAGCCCGGATGTGTGGATGATGCTCGCCCTCGCCGCTGCCCGAACGCAGACTATCGGGTTGGGCCCCGGCGTGCTGGTACCGACCCTTCGCCATCCGATGGTCAATGCCTCAGCCGCAGCGGCACTTTCGGCGCTGGCGCCGGGGCGGGTCGCCGTCGCTTTCGGTACGGGTTTTGCCGGGGCTCGCGCGCTGGGCGCGAAGCCGAGCAGCTGGTCGTTCCTCGGCGATTACGTGCGCGCATTCCGCGGCCTGCTCAACGGTGACACCGTCGAGTGGAATGGTGCTGCGATCCAGATGATGCATCCCGATGGATTCGCGCCGCCGCGACCCGTCAGCATCCCCATTCTCATTTCGGCCCTGGGCCCGAAGGGATTGGCCGTGACCAAAGAGTTGGCCGATGGTCTGTTTACCGTCAACGGCGAAACCGATTCCGCTGCGCAATTCAGCTGGGCCGCACTGGGTGTGCACGGCACTGTCCTGGCCGACGGCGAGCCACTCGATTCGGATCGCGTTCGTGCGGCCGCAGCACCCGGCAATGCGCTGGCTTATCACGCGACCCATGAGTTCGGCGGCGATGTCACTGCGCTGCCGGCTGGCGATGTCTGGCTCGAAGCCATTCACCAAACACCGCTACGCGAACGGCATTTCGCCATCTACGACCAGCATCTGGTTGACCTGAATGACGCCGACGTCGCGGCGTGGAACGCCGGCAGTTGGAAAGCGATCCCGCAGACCACCCTCACCGGAACGGCCGACGAGGTCGCTGGCCGGCTTGCCGAGATCGCCGGGCAGGGCATCACCGAGGTGATCTATCAACCCACCGGCCCCGACATCGCCGGCGAACTCGAATCATTCATCGCCGTGAGCAGAAATTCGGACCGTCTCGCGGCGGCCGCTCGGCGTTGAGTGTGCGCTCAGGGCGGCGAGTGTGCGGCGGATTCAAGGTTTGCTTGCAACAGTGGCAACTGACGCGGTTGACAGTAGTCGATCGAGGACTTCGGCGGGGCTGTCCCAGTTGAAGCGTTTGCGTGGCCGGTTGTTGAGTTCGACGGCAACCTCGTCGAGGTAGGCCGCCGAGTGCACCGACAGGTCGGTGCCCTTCGGAAAGTATTGGCGCAGCAGGCCATTGGTGTTTTCGTTGCTGCCGCGCTGCCACGGCGAGTGGGGATCGCAGAAGTAGATCTCAACCCCGGCATCGATGCTGATACGGGCATGAGCGGCCATTTCATGGCCCTGATCCCAGGTCAGTGTTTTCCACAGATTCTGCGGAAGAGCTTGGACCTTGGCGATCATGGCATCGGCGACCACCTCGGCCTCGCGGCTGGCGGGCAGGTGCAGCAGCTGCACAAAGCCCGTGGAGCGCTCGACCAGGGTGCCGATCTGGGAGGCCTGGTCCTTGCCGATGATCAGATCGCCCTCCCAATGCCCAGCCACGGCGCGGTCAGCGGCCTCCGCGGGACGCTCCGAGATGTTGACCATGCCCGGAATACGGCCACGACGCTCAGCTGCACGGCCTCGGCTGCGGGGTTTGCGCAGCGCGCGCCCGGTGCGCAAGCATTTGGCCAGTTCGCGACGCAGTTCCCCGCGTCCTTGCACGTAAAGCGCCTTATAGATGGTTTCGTGGGACACCTGCATCTCCGGACGATCGGGATAAGTTTTGGCCAACACCCCGGCGATCTGCTCGGGGCTGTACTTCTTGGTTAACCACGCTTGCACCTCGGTGCGCAGGGCCGGGCAGCGACCCAGCTTGCCGGTCTTCGGCCGGCGCGCTCGCTGCTCACTGCGCAGCTGAGCAATCCGCGCCGAATAGCCTGATTTCGCGTCCCAGCCGGCCCGGCGCGCTCCGAAGCGATACCGGGAACGATAACGACCCACATACCCTCGCATCACGCCGTGGTGGGCGATCTCGCGCATGATCGTCGAGGGGGCCCGGTCCAGCCGACGCGCCATCGAGCGGATCGACTCGCCCCCAGCGGTGCCAATCATGATCTGTTCGCGCTCATCTGCTGACAGCCGCGGCCGCTTCAGCCCCTGAGGGGCAACCCATCGTGGATTCACGCCACCAAATCTGCGAAACCACTTGCTACCGCACGTCGCCGACACGCCGACCGCAACCCCGGCATCCTCCGAGGACACCCCCGCTGCGATCAACTCCCAATACCGACGCTGCACCGCCAACAGCCGAGGCTCACCCGTCATCAACACCCCTAACTACGAAGTGTTGCAATCACCCCTTGAGCCCAAG
>DATAZN010000626.1:0-4468 GCA_036272035.1 Mycobacterium sp.
CCAGCACGTCGGCGGGCTCATGCAGCACGTCCAGTACGGGGCTGCCGATGTTGCCGCACAGGCGGCTGTCCAGGCCCGCGGCGACGAGCATCGCGTGCAGCATCGACGTGGTGGTGGTCTTGCCGTTGGTGCCGGTGACGGTCAGCCAGCGCCGCGGCGGGCCGTAGTGGCCGCCCTGGTCGAGCCGCCAGGCCAACTCGACGTCGCCCCAGACCGGCACACCGGCGGCCGCGGCGGCGGCGGGCACCGGCGCAGTCGGCGGGAAACCGGGGCTGCTGACAACCAGGGCATAGTCAACGATGTGCTGTGCGGCGGTGGCCGAATCCTCGGTTGCCGTGCCGGTTTCGGCGAAATGCCGGCGGGTGGTCGGGTCGTCGTCGCACAGTGTCGCCGTCGCGCCCAGCCTGCTCAGCGCCGCCAGCACCGCACGGCCGGTCACGCCTCCTCCCGCGACCAGCACCGGCGCTCCGGCCGACAGCGATTCGAGCGCGGGGTCGGGGTTCATTGGCGCCGCTCTCCCCCGCAAGCGGGAGGTGCCCCCACCTCATCGCTGCGCGCTGCATCGTCGCCGACGCGGTTCATCTCGTCTCAGCCGCCGCCGGTGGCGGCGAGCCACTCGCTGTAGAACAGCGCCACGCCCAGGCCGCAGCTGATCGCGGTGAGTAGCCAGAACCGGATGATCACCGTGGTTTCGGCCCAGCCGACCAGCTCGAAATGGTGGTGGAACGGCGCCATCCGAAAGACCCGGCGACCGGTCGTCCGGAAGGCCAGGATCTGCACCACCACCGAGACGATCTCGGCGACGAACAGCGAGCCGAGCACGACCGCGAGGATCTCGGTGCGGCTGGTCACCGAGATGCCGGCGATGATCCCGCCCAGGGCCAGCGATCCGGTGTCGCCCATGAAGATCTTTGCCGGCGCGGCATTCCACCACAGGAATCCGATGCAGGCACCCGCGGTCGCGGCGGCGATGATCGCCAGGTCCAGCGGGTCGCGCACGTTGTAGCACCCCAAGCCGGGAGCGGTCGCACACGCGTTGCGGTACTGCCAGAACGTGATCAGCACGTAGGCGGCGGTAACCATCGCCATCGAGCCGGCGGCCAGGCCGTCCAGACCGTCGGTGACGTTGACCGCGTTCGACCAGGCGCTGACGACGATCACGCAGAACAGCACGAAAAGCGCGGGCGCCAGTGTGACGGTGGCGATTTCACGAACATAGGACAGGTCAGAGGTGCCCGGCGTCAGACCGGCGTCGTTGCGGAACTGCAGGACCAGCACTCCCACCAGCACTGCGGCGATGATCTGGCCGACGGTCTTGGCGGTCTTGTTCAGGCCCAGGTTGCGCGCTCGCCGAATCTTGATCAGGTCATCGACGAATCCGACGGCGCCCAGTGTGGTGGCCAGGAACAGCACCAGCAGACCCGACGCCGAAGGGCCGTTGCCGTTGAACAGCAGTCCGGCCAGGTGGGTGCCGAGGTAGCCCGCCCAGATGCCGGCCAGGATCGCCACCCCGCCCATCGACGGCGTCCCGCGCTTGGTCTTGTGGCTGGGCGGACCGTCCTCCCGGATCTCGTGGCCGAAGCCCTGCCGGTTGAATAGCCGGATCAGCATCGGGGTCAGCAGAATGGACACCGCCAGCGAGATGCCGACGGCGATGAGGATGTCGATCATCGGGTGTCGCCCCGCCCGTCGGCGGCCAGCGAGTCGGCCAATGCGCCCAGACCTGCGGCGTTGGAGGCCTTGACCAGCACCACGTCCCCGGGCTGCAGCTCAGCCCGCAACAAGGCCAGGGCGGCGTCGGCGTCGGCGGCGATAGCGGCTTCTGGTTCTCCCTCTAAGCCCCGTGCCCCCTCCATGACCGCGCCGTGGTGCATGGCGCTCATAGACCTCCCTGTTCCGACGACAATGAGTCGAGACACATCTAATCGCACCGCCAGCCGGCCGATGCGGTCATGTTCGGATATCGCGTCGTCACCGAGCTCAGCCATCTCGCCCAGCACCGCCCAGCTGCGACGACGATCAGCCCCACTGCCGGCCGAGATCCAGGCCAGTGCCTGCAGCCCAGCGCGCATCGAGTCCGGGTTGGCGTTGTAGGCGTCGTCGATCACCGTCACCCCATCGGCGCGGGTGCTGACCCGCATCCGGTGACCCGACACCGGGCCCGCGTCGGCCAGCGCCGCGGCGACGTGCTCTAGGGTGGCGCCGCATTCCAGCGCGACGGCGGCCGCGCACAACGCGTTGCTGACCTGGTGGTCGCCGTGCACGGCCAATGTGACGTCGACGACGGCGTCCGCCGAATGCAGGGCGAACTGCGGCCTGGCCAGTTCGTCGAGCTTCACCGGCCCGGCCCACACGTCGGTCTGGCTGTTCCGGCTGACCCGCACCACTCGGGCCGCGGTCACCTCGGCCATCGCCGCCACCGCCGGGTCGTCGACGTTCAGCACGGCCACTCCGGACCGTGGAATAGCTTGTGGCAGTTCGGATTTGGTTCTTGCGATGGCTTCGCGCGAGCCGAATTCGCCGAGGTGCGCGGTGCCGACATTGAGCACCACACCGATCGCCGGCGGCGCGATCGCGGCCAGTGCGGCGATGTTGCCGGGGTGGCGGGCCGACAGCTCCAGAATCAGGTAGTCGGTAGCTGCGGAGGCACGCAGCACGGTCCACGGGTGGCCGAGCTCGTTGTTGAAGGAGCCGGGCGGCGCCACCACCTCACCGAGCGGGGCGAGCACTGCGGCCAGCAGATCTTTCGTCGACGTCTTGCCCGACGACCCAGTGATTCCGACGATCCTCAGGCCGCCCGCTACCAACTCGGCGGCCACCGCGGCGGCGAGCTTGGCCAGCGCGGCCAGCACCGCCGCACCCGAGCCGTCGGTGTCGTGCTCGAGAACACCGGCCAGTCCCCCGTCGGCGCGTTGTGCGGCGTGCGGATCGGGGGCGACCACGATCGCGGGGACGCCGACCGGTCTGGCGGCCAGTACGGCGACCGCTCCGGCGGCCACCGCCGAGGCGGCGTGGTCGTGTCCGTCGGCGCGGGTGCCCGGCAGCGCCAGGAACAGCCCACCGGAAGTGACTTTGCGGGAATCGAATTCGACGGTGGCGGTGACATACCGGCTTGCCGCGTCCTCCGCGGAAATGTCGGCCAGCTCGCCGTCGACGATGGCGGCGATCTGCGCCACGGTGAGGGCGATCATCGGCGCCGCCCCTCGAGCGCGGCGGCCAGCTCGACGCGGTCGTCGAACGGCTGGGTGTGCCCGGCGCGAGTCTGACCGGTTTCGTGGCCCTTGCCGGCGATCAGCACCACGTCTCCGTCATCCGCCCAGGCCACCGCGTGGTCGATCGCCTCGCGACGGTCGCCGATCTCGACGACGTGCGCAGTGGCGTCGGCTTCGGTTGCGCCGGAAAGGATCTCGCGGCGAATCGACGCTGGATTCTCGCTGCGGGGGTTGTCGTCGGTCACCACCACCAGATCGGCCAGCTCGGCGGCGACCCGGCCCATCGGCGCACGTTTACCCGGATCGCGATCGCCGCCGGCGCCGAACACCACCGCCAGCCGGCCGGTCGGGCGGCGCAGGGTCCGCAAAACCTCCTGCAGCGCGCCCGGCTTGTGCGCATAGTCGACCAAGGCCAAGAAGTTCTGGCCGCGGTCGATCCGCTCCAGCCGTCCGGGAACCTGGGTGCGTCGCAGTCCAGTTGACGCCTGCTCGGGGGACACCCCGACAGCGTCGAGAACCGCCAGTGCAACAAGGCAATTGGCGATGTTGTAGTCCCCAGGCAGCGCAATCCTCAACCGGTGGTGCACACCGGCCGGGTCGACGGCGGTGAACTCCTGCTCGCCGGCCTCAGCGGTGACGGCTTCGGCGCGCCAGTCCGCGGGCCGACCGTTCGTGCTGACAGTCGTCACCTTGTCGGAACGGCGGGCCATCGAGCGGCCGGCATCGTCGTCGACGCACACGACTGCGTGACGAGCGTGCAACGGCGATGCCGGGTCGAACAACCGCGCCTTGGCCTCGAAGTAGTCCTCCATCGTCGGGTGGAAGTCGAGGTGATCGCGGGACAGGTTGGTGAAACCGCCGACCGCGAAGTGAATGCCGTCGACGCGGCCCAGCGTCAGCGCGTGACTGGACACCTCCATCACCACGGTGTCGACGCCGCGCTCGGCCATCACCGCCAGCAGGGCCTGCAATGCAGGCGCCTCGGGCGTGGTCAACGCGCTCGGGATGTCGACGCCGTTGATCCGCAGCCCGACGGTGCCGATCAGCCCCACCGTCCGCCCGGCCGACCGCAAACCGGCTTCGATCAGGTAGGTCGTCGTCGTCTTGCCCGACGTCCCGGTGACGCCGATGACCGCCAGGCGCTCGGACGGATGCCCGTACACGGTGGCGGCGAGCTCACCCAGAACGCTGCGGGGTTCGGGATGGACGAATACGGGCACCACGCCGGCGTCGCGGTTCAACTGCGCCAACCCAGA
>DATAZN010000627.1:0-2135 GCA_036272035.1 Mycobacterium sp.
CAAGCTCGAGGTGTGGGACTCGCCGAACTCGGCAGGTGTCATCATCGACGCGGTGCGTGCGGCGAAGATCGCCAAGGACCGCGGCGTCGGCGGCCCGGTGATCCCGGCGTCGGCGTATCTGATGAAGAGCCCGCCGCAGCAGCTGCCCGACGACGTCGCGCGCACCCAGCTTGAAGAGTTCATCAGCGAGGGCTGAGTTTCTTTACCGGGTGTGCGGTGGAGTCGCCGGGTGCGGCTTCACCGCACACTTGTTTTTTGGGGATGTGCCGTTGTGCCCGCCTCGTAGCGATTTGGGTCACCGCGGTTTGTCGCTGTGAAGCGGGCACAAAGCCACATACCTTCGTCCCGCGACTGGAGTGACGACCGCGCGCTTGGTCCATTTCGTCGACACCGCGCTGTGCAAGTGCTTAGCATCATGTCTCGATGAAGGTTCAGCCCGCCGCATTTCTGCGAACCACCCTTCCCCTCGACTTGTCCCGGCTCGACGAGCTGGACAGCGATCGCTACCACTCGATCTGGCTGCCTGACCACATGGTCAGCTTCTGGCCGGATTCGATCTGGACGCCTGAATTCACCGACCTGGCAACCGCTTCGCCGTCACCGCATCGCCATCTCGACGGCCTTGCGGTGGCCGCCGCGGCTGCGGCGTTGACGAAGAACGTCCCGCTGGTCTCCGCCGTCGTCGACACCGTCCGCCGCCACCCCGCCATGCTGGCTCAGACCGCGCTGACCATCGACCACCTGGCCCGCGGCCGATTCATCCTCGGTCTCGGCAGCGGTGAAAGCGAGAACACCCTGCCGTACGGGTTCGACTTCGCCCGCCCCGTCGCCCGGTTCGAGGAGGCGCTGCGGGTGATCCGGCTGCTCTGGGACAGCGACGGACCGGTCGACTTCGACGGACAGTTCTACCGGCTCCATCACGCCCGGGTGGACACCGAGCCATACCAGGACCGGCTGCCACCGATCTGGATCGGGGCCAGCGGCCCACGGATGCTCGACATCGCCGGACGGTACGCCGATGGCTGGTGGCCGGCCGGCGCATGGACGCCGGAGCACTACGCCGAGATGCTCTCGGCGGTAAGGACATCCGCCGAGAGCGCCGGCCGCGATCCGATGGCGATCACGCCGTGTTTCATCCAGGTCTGCTTGATCGGCCAAGACGACGCCGCGCTCGCTGAGATCCTGCAGGCGCCGCTGGTGAAAGCCTTTCTGCTCCAGGTGTCCGCAGAGACGTTGCACGGCTTCGGTTTCGAACATCCAATGGGCGCCAGCTGGCGCGGATTCCAGGACATCGATCCCGCGATCCTCACCCGCGAGCGGATCGTCGAATTCCTGGCCGCGGTACGACCGGAGATGCTGCTGGCCCTAGTCCCGCATGGCACGCCGAAGGAGGTCGCCAAGATCATCAAGACGTTTGTCGATGCGGGCTTACGCGTACCCAAGATCCTCGATTACGGCGCGATGGCCGGCCTCGGTTACGCGGCGGCCTCGGCCGCCAATGTTCGTGCAGCCGAGGATGAACTGCTCCAGTTGTGCGGAGACCTAGGGTGACCGCGAAACTGGACGCCGACGAGTTGCTGGCCTCCGCGGCAGCGGACACCGGCCTGACCGCCTACGCCGACCCCACGCTGCCGGAGCGATTCGCCGTCGCCGTCGATCACCTCAACAGCCTCGGCATGGACGTTAAGGGAATCGCTGCGGCGGGCCAAGTGTGCGGGTGGCTGCTGACCTCGCGGCTGGAATTCATCGAAGACCGCAACCGCTACCCCATCGCCGACGAAGTGATCGATGCGCCGATGTTGGTGACCGGCGAACCACGTTCGGGCACAACACTGATGCATGCGTTGATGTCAGTTGATCCCGACGCTCGGGCGCTGCGGTTCTGGGAAGTGATGTACCCGTCGCCACCACCCGGTCTGGCCGGATCGGACGACGCGCGGCGCGCACGGGCCGACGTCGACTGGCGCGAAATAAACGCCAAGATGCCCAAGTGGCTGCACAGCCACCCCTACAACGACATGCTCGGCGACGGCCTGCCTGAAGACGAACGCACCTGGGCGTTCGATTTCCGGGTGATGACGCCGACCGCGTGGTGGCGGGTCCCGATGCAATCGCTGGTGGGCGGACTGGCCACC
>DATAZN010000628.1:0-2709 GCA_036272035.1 Mycobacterium sp.
GGCGTGCGCCACCGCCGCCACTCAGGCGATGTACGGCATGCGCAAGATCGTCATCGCAGATCTCGAGAACGCGGTGGCTTCCGTCTAGGTCCTTGCAACAAGGCGTGGCCTTGTACGAAGGCGTGGCCTTGCACGACCACGTACGTTGGAAATCATGCCCGACGATGCGCCCGCCGACGTCGTATACCTGCGGCCGACACAACCTCCGGCCCAAGTGGAACGGATCGCGCTGATCGGCGGGGTGATCGCCGCGGTGGTATTGGCCGGGCTCGTCGGTTGGCTCGGGTTTCGCACCTACGAGGCTCAGGACCGGGAGGCCCAGCGCAGTCTTTTCGTGGAGGCCGCGCAGGATGTCGCGGTGGACCTCAGCACGGTGGACTACCAGCACGCTGATACTGACGCTCAACGGATCCAGGACTCGGCCATGGGCACATTCGCCGACAGCTTCGCTCACCACAAGCAGGCCTACATCGACCAGGCCAAGCAATCGCGGTCCAGATCGCTGGGCACCGTGACCGACGTCGGTCTGGAATCGCAAAGCGGCGACCAGGGCCGGGTGCTGGTCGCAGTGACGGTGAAACCCGCAGATCCCACGCCGGCCGAACAGGCGCCGCAGTTCTTCCGGATGCTGATCACCATGCACAAGGTTGGCGACGGCGCCAAGATCTCCGACGTGGCATTCGTGTCATGACGCGGCGAGTCAATTGGTCGAGGGTGCTGGTCTACCGACTGGTGCCGACGTTCGTATTGCTGCTGGGGATCGTCGCGGGCCTGCTGAAATGGCATGACTCCTCGATCAGGCACATCGAGCTGGCCCGCGGCCAATCAGTCTCGTCCGCAAAGGAATCCACCGATGCGATCCTGACTTTCCGCTACGACACGATCGACCACGACGTGGCGGCCACCCGGGAACGGTTGACCGGCGGCTTCCTCGACACGTACACGAAGCGGACCCAGCAGGAACTCATTCCGAATGCCAAACAGGAGCGCCTGGTCGCGACCGCCACGGTGCCGGATGCGGCGCCGGAGATCACGACCCCGAATCATGCGGTGGTCCTGGTGTTCATTTCGCAGACCGTCAAGATCGGTGACGCTCCGCCGACCGAAACCGGCTCCAGCGCCCGGGTGACGCTCGACAAGATCGGCGAGCGCTGGCTGATATCCGATTTCGACCACTATTAACCGCGCAGGCTAAGGATTCAGGTGATGGCCAAACACCGTTGGATCGACATCAAAGCTCCCACCGTTGAGTTGAAGGCCCTGACGTGGGGGCCGACTGACGGTCCAATTGCGCTGTGTCTGCACGGTTTTCCTGACACCGCGTATGGCTGGCGCAATGTCGCACCCCGGCTGGCCGAGTCAGGCTGGCGGGTGGTGGCGCCGTTCATGCGCGGCTACGCGCCGTCGTCCATTCCTTCAGACGGCAGCTATCACGTCGGTGCGCTGATGGACGATGCGCTGCAGGTGCGGGCCGCCATCGGCGGCACCGAGCGCGACGTGGTGATCGGCCACGACTGGGGCGCGATGGCGGCCAATGGATTGGCGGCGATTCCTGACAGTCCCTTCGAGAAGGCGGTGATCATGTCGGTGCCGCCGGCGGCCGCCTTTCGGGGCCGGGTGCCCGACTCCGGCCGGTTGCTAGCTCAGATCCCGCCGCAACTGCTGCGCAGCTGGTACATCATGTACTTCCAATTGCCTTGGCTGCCAGAGCGTTCAGCGTCCTGGGTGTTGCCGCGGCTGTGGAAGCGATGGTCGCCGGGTTGCGACGCCAAGACGGACCTGCGTCACGTCGACGCCGCGATCGGCACACCGGAGAGTTGGCGCGCCGCGATCGGGCCCTACCGCGCCACGATCCGCAACACCCGCCCGCCGACGCCGTACCGCGACCTGCACCGGCATTGGATGTCGCGGCCGAAGTTGCCGAGCTTGTACCTGCACGGACGCGACGACGGTTGCATGACATCGGCTTTCACCCGTTGGATACCCGACGCCCTTCCCGAGGACAGCGACGTGAGCGTCGTCGAGAGTGCCGGACACTTCCTACAGCTCGACCAGCCGGACAAAGTCGCCGGCTTGGTGCTGGATTTCATCGGCCCGGCCCGCTAAGGAATGTCAGACGAAAGCGCGTTCCCTGGATTGGCCAACCCGTGCGCTGCACTGTCGCGTGAAAGCCGTTGTCATGCAACGTTCGTCACGTTCGTGCGGACGGCGGGCGTCGCGACGATGATCAACTATGCGCGCCCGGACAGTACACGCTGATGGCATCTAGCAAGAACGGCCGAACCTGCGGACCCGTCAAACCCTGATTTTCCAATTTGGAAGCCATTTGCAACATGGCGGTGCTGAATGGGCTTGGCATCGCGCCGAAGTGCAAGGTCCACGATTGGGAGCGAGAAAGACTATCGTTGTCGCACCGTTCATGCGCAAGCGCAATCAACTGCTCTGGTGGACCGGCGGTAATTCCGTCCCTCGATAGCAACCCCAAAAACTGGTCATCCTGCGCGTCGGCGTGAGCAACAGCTCCCGTCATTAGTACAGCGGCGGCGGCGAAGGCCGGAAGAAATGGACCGATGGTCATGGCCAAGAGTGGCACTGATCGCCGGTGAACGCGAGTCGCGGCACCTTTGAGGCGAAGACAGCGCACGCCGCTCGGCTTAGTCGATGAAGTCCAAGACCAACCTCCGCTCACGGGATGCCTTCGTCGTCGTC
>DATAZN010000629.1:0-14260 GCA_036272035.1 Mycobacterium sp.
GGCAAGGCGATCGCGCAGCGATTGGCCGGCGAAGGCGCAACGGTCGGGCTCACCGCCCGGACCCTCGAGCCCGATCCCAAGTATCACGGATCGCTGCAGCAGACGCTCGACGAGATCACCACCGCCGGCGGCACGGCCATCGCCATCCAGGCCGACTTGTCGAAATCCGAAGACCGGGAACGGATATACGTAGAACTGGTTGAAAAAGCCGGTGCACCAGACATTTTGGTCAACAATGCCGCGGTGACGTTCCTGCGGCCACTCGATGAGTTTCCGGAGCGGCGCGCGCGGTTGATGATCGAAATGCACGTGCTGGCACCGATGCATCTGACCCAGCTCGCGATCCCGGCCATGCGCGAACGGGGCCGCGGCTGGATACTCAACATCACCTCGGTCGGTGGCGATCTGCCTGAGGGGCCGCCGTTCTCCGTGTTCGACCGCACCGCTGGCTTCGGGGTCTACGGGACGGTGAAGGCGGCACTGAACCGCCTGACGAAAAGCCTTGCGGCCGAGTTATATAGCGATGGCATCGCGGTGAACGCCGCGGCCCCGTCGAACCCGGTGGCCACCCCCGGCGCCGGGACTCTCGATCTGGCCAAGACCGATACCGAAGACATCGAGCTCATCACTCAAACCGCGCTAACCCTGGTTACGGCAGATCCCAAAACAATGACCGGGCGAATTGCCCACACGCAGCCGTTCCTGCGTGAAATCGGGTGGTTGCACTGACCGACCCGCTGCTGGTCCAACTTGCCGAGCGACTTTCGTCACGAGACGTTTCTGCGTTGGAGTCGCTGGCCGGTGGTGCGTCAAGCCTGACCTACGCGGGACAGCGCGGAAATCAACGTGTCGTCGTCAAAGTAGCGCCGCCGGGAGTACCCCCGACCGCGCACCGCGACGTGCTGCGGCAAGCCCGCATCATCCGGGCGCTGAACCCGACACCGGTACCGGTTCCCGAACTTCTCTTTGAGGACCCCGGTGACCCGCCCGACGTGCCGCCACTTTTCGTGATGTCCTTCCTCGACGGAATCAGCTGCGAGCCGCTGTTCGACGACATCGACGGTGGGCCTGAGCCCGTTATTGCAGAGCGCTTCCAGAATGCGGCCGCGACGATGGCTCAATTGCATCGGCTTGAGCCGGGTGCCGTGGGGCTGGCGTCGGAGCCGGTCACCGGCCTGCGTGACGAAGTCGAGCGGTGGTGCCGCACGCTGGAGACCACCGATGCCAAGCTCGCACCTGGGTGGCGCGAGGTCGCTACCGCGCTGCGATTCAGCGCACCGGCGCCCCTGCCGCCCGCGATCGTTCACGGCGACTTTCGGCTCGGCAATTTATTAGCCGAGCAGAGCCACATCACCGCCGTCATCGACTGGGAGATTTGGTCGGTCGGAGACCCGCGGGTCGACGTCGGATGGTTCTTGATCAACTGCGACCCGCGCACCTACCGCCGCCCCACCCGATACGCCGCGGCGGTACCGCCGGTCGATGAGCTGGCAACGATCTATCGGCAGGCGATGGGAAGCGAAGTGCCAGAACTGGATTGGTTCTGCGCACTGGCTTGCTTCAAGTCGACCGCGACGTGGTCGCTGATCGTCAAGCACAACCGCCGGCGCAGCACGCCGAATCCTGAGCTGGAGGCGATGGCGTCGACGCTGCCGCACCTGCTGTCCCGGGCGAGCGAGTTGCTCGGCTAGCTCCGCGGCACGCCGGCAAGCTTGTCGGCGAACTTGGCCTCGGCCGCTTCCCGTAGCCGCAGAATGTGTTCGGACGGAAACACGTCGGGTGACGGCGTGCGATCCTTGAGCAATAACCGCGCCAGCGTGACCTTGTGTACTTCGGTCGGACCGTCGGCCAGCCCCAACACGAACGACTCGACAAGGTGCTGGACGAAGGGCATTTCGTGCGTCGTGCCCAGCGATCCGTGCAGTTGCAGCGCCCGGGCCGACACATCGTGCAGCACCTTCTGCATCATCGCCTTGACCGCCGAGATGTCGGCCCGCACGGCCTTGTAGTCGTTGTGCTGGTCGATCTTCCATGCGGTCTGCAAGGTGAGCAGCCGGAACGCCTCGATCTCCATCCATGAGTCGGCGACCATCTGCTGGACGAGTTGCTTGTCGCTGAGCATCTGGCCCTGGGTGTGGCGGGAAACGGCACGCTCACACAGCATGTCGAAGATCCGGCGGACCAGGCCGACGGTGCGCATCGCGTGGTGAATCCGGCCGCCGCCGAGCCGAGTCTGTGCGACGACGAATGCACCACCGCGCGGACCGAGCATGTGATCGGCGGGAACCCGGACATCCTCATACCGCACATAGCCCTCGCGGCCTCCGCCGCCGAGCGGCTGATAGCCGAGGCCGACGTCACGCAACACGTTGATGCCCGCCGTCTCCGCGGGTACGACGAACATCGAATGACGTTGGTACGGCGAGGCATCCGGATCCGTCACCGCCATCACTATCAAAAACGACGCCATCGACGCAAACGACGAGAACCACTTCTCGCCGTTGATCACCCAGTGATCGCCGTCTTGGACCGCGCTGGTGGTGAACTCCTTCGGATCCGCCCCACCCTGCGGCTCGGTCATCGAGAAACAGGAGATGATCCGATTGTCCAGCAGCGGCTCGAGATAACGCTGCTTGAGTTCGGGAGTGCCGTAGCGGGCCAGAATCTCGCTGTTCCCCGAATCCGGCGCCTGTGAACCGAAGACGATCGGGGCGCATTCGGAGCGGCCGAGTATTTCGTTGAGCAACGCCAGCTTCACCTGGCCGTATCCGGGACCACCCAGGTGCGGCCCCAGGTGGGTAGCCCAGAGCCCGCGCTTCTTGACGATCTTTTGCAGCGGAGGAATCAGCGCCTGGCGCACCGGGTCGTTGAGGTCGTGAGACTCCTTGACGATCAGGTCAATTGGCTCACATTCGGAACGCACGAACTCGTCAACCCCCTTGAGTTGGCCAGCCCATTCCGGGTCAGTCGAGAAGTCCCAAGCCACCGATCGTCCTTTCGATACTCAATTGCTACGGCCCGCTACGCTCTGGCGGACCACCCGCACCCCGCGCAACGGGCCCGTCATGACGACCACGACTGCCGACGGGCCGCGGCCTCGTCGGTCGCATGACTGAGTACCTGGTTGCGGTTCTCGAGTTCGAGCGCGGGTTCCAATCCCGCGGCGTCGGCGTTGACCTGCAGTGCGCGCTTCGTCAACTGCACGCCCAGCGGCGTGAGTTCGGCTATCCGAGAAGCTATTTCGAGCGCACGGTCAACGAGATTCTCGGGTGCGACGATTTCGCTGACCAGCCCGCGGCGGTCGGCTTCCTCAGCGGCGACGGTGCGGCCGGTCAGCATCCAGTCGGCGGCGACACTTGTTCCGACGATGCGCGGCAAGAAGTAGCTCATTCCCATCTCGGCCCCGGACAAGCCGAGTAAGATCGCGGCGTTACCGAATGTTGCTGCGGTCGAACAGATTCGGATATCAGAAGCCAGGCACAGCGCCAGACCTGCGCCGACGCATGGGCCGTTGACCGCGGCGACCACCGGTTGCGGGAGGTCGCGGACCGCTTGCGGCAGCGCGGCCATCGTTTCCTGGAATCTCAGGCGATCGATCGCGGGCGCGCTCGCCTCCGGTATTCGGGGACCGAAATCGCGCATGTCGATTCCCGAGCAGAATCCGCGTCCCGCGCCGGTCAAGACAACGGCGTTGACCGAGCTGTCCGACCCGAGGGCGGCAAGGGTCTGGGTGAGCTCGCTGACCATGACGTCGTTGATCGCGTTGAGCCGCTCGGGTCGGTTCAGCTGCAGCACGGCAACGCCGGTGTGCGGTCGCTGCACGCTCAACGTGTCGGTCACCGTTGATCGAGCTCCCTTCTTCGCGAGCTCTGAGACACTCATTCGCCAATCAGGAGAATGCTATTCTCCCGACCGCTCTCACGCAATCGCGCCTAGACGAAGTCCGATCCTCCATCGACGTTCACCGTCGCGCCGGTGACGTAGCCGTTCCGCTTAGAGGCCAGGTAGGTGGTGATGGACGCGATCTCCTCGGGAAGCCCGGCCCGCCCGAGGTCGCATGGTTGGTGGAAGTTGGTGTCGATCCAGGTCATGACATCGTGCGGGTTGGATGCGTCCAAGCCGTCGGCGGCGAGAATGTCCTTGAGGTTTTCGGTGAAGCTCGCGGTCACAATGGTCCCCGGGCACACGCAGTTCACCAGAATTCCTTCCTTGGCAAGGCTTTTTGACAGGTTCTTGGTGACGCTGGACAGGGCCGCTTTCGACGCCGTGTAGGCGACGATGCGCGGGTTCTGCCGCTGGATGGAATGGGCGGACAAGGTGACGATGCGGGCCCAGTCCGCGGCGCGCAGCATCGGCAACGCGGCGCGAATAGAACGGACGCCCGCCATGGTGCCCAGCGTGAAGGCGGCGTCCCATTCGGCATCGTCCATCTGCTCGAAGTACCCGTCGCCCGGGCCGATGGTGTGGACCAGGCTGTTCAGCCGTCCCCAACGGTCGGCCACCTCGTCGAAGCCGCTCAGGATCGACGCGGCATCGGTCATGTCCACGCTGATCCCGACGGCGTCGGGTGCGCCGGCAGCTCGCAGCGATTCCACCGCCGCGTCCAGGGCGTCGCTGCCTCGGGCCATCACGGCGACGCTGGCTCCTTCCGCTGCCAGAGTCTGGGCGATGGCCAGCCCCATACCCTTGCTGCCGCCGGTGACGACGGCGGTCGATCCGGCCAGACCCAGGTCCACTGCTGCTCCTTACAGTCGGTCGCGCGCGCCGATGTCGGCGATAGTTTCGGGCTTCACTCCCAGACCGCGCAGGCAGAACCGGAGAGCTCGTCGTCGGACCTTCGCGCGTTCGTAATTGGCTGCGGCCCACTGTCGTTCAGTGCTCGCCCACACCACGCCCTGAATCGACTGTGCTTCGGTCACCGGATCGATGTCGTGGAACACGCCACTCCTCAGCCCATCGTTCAGCTGCTCGATCAGCGGTGCGAGCATCTCTTCAAAGGCGGGCTGAATCAGCTCGGGAGCTGCGAACATCTGTGACTGGGCCTCCACCGACAAGAGGTGCAGATCGGATTTGACGTTCTCGTCGAACGCCAGGTCGAGGCGACCGTCGATCCAGGCGGCAACCGCCTCGACCGGATTGTCGGCCTTTGCCATTTTCCTTTGCAGCCTTCGCTTCTCGGCGTGGGCCATCTCGAGGAACACCGCGGCGACTACCTGGTCCTTCGATTCGAAATGCCGGTAGAACGCGCGGGTGCTCAGCTCGGCGCGATCGAGGACGGCGGCGATGCTGAGTCCCCGAACTCCATGCTCGCGCAGGGCTTCTGAGGCGGCGGCGACGATGGTGCGGCGCACGTCGGGGTCTGGAGCAAGCTTGCTTCGTCGCCGTGTACGTGGGGCGGTCATCCGGTCGCGTTGTAGGTGCGCAGGTAGTCGGCGAACCGTTCGCGGACTCCCTCAGGAGTCAGCGCGTAGTCGGACAGCTCGTAGTCGTGTGCCCCACGCGAGCCGGGCTTGTGTTCGTCGGCCCACTGCTCCACGGCCCGTTCGGTATCTTCGGAGAACGTCAGGCCCAACGATGCGTAGCCGGCCTGCAAGGTGCCCACCGGATCGTCCTGCAAGTCCGCGAAAGCGACATCAGCGAATCGGCTGTCACCTACCCGGTGGCGGAAGTCCATCGCCCGGCGAACGGCTTCCGCCCAGCTGTCGAGCTGCTCTGCACCCAGTTCCTTAGGATCGTCCCGGTCGCTGCTCCAGCTGCGCACATACCGGATCAGGCTGCACACCGAACCCATGACTTTGGCGGGATCGCGATGGCTCCAGAGGAATTTCGCATTCGGGTACGCCTCGATCAGTGCGTCCAGCGCAAACATGTGCACCGGAGTTTTCAGGTGCCACAGCGTCGGCGGGCAATGCCACTGCAGAAGTTTGAGGACCCGACGATGGAACGTGTAGGTCTCGCGCATGTCGCAGTGCATCAGCCATTCCAGATAGCTCGGGACCCGTACAACGCCGTCGAAGTGAAAGGTGCGAAAACTCATGCCCATCAGATCCTGGCATTCGGTCGCCGCCGTCGCCTCGGAGTTGTGCATCGTCTTCATCAACGGGAACATCTCGTTGAGCATCCGCAGGCCCTCTTCGGCCTGTGCGATGCGCGGGTCGGAGTGTTGGGTGGCCGTCTCCGGCGGGGGAGTGGGCGCCTGCGATTCCCACATCCGCAACGAACGGAACTGGGGATCGGCGGCCACCAATTGGCTCAGCGCGGTGGTCCCGGTGCGGGGTAGCCCGATGACGAAGACGGGTCCGCCCACTACCTCGTGATCGATCTCCGGGTGCTGTGCGTAGGTGTCTTCGACCTTGAGTCGCTGGATCAGCGCGTTGCTGATGGTGGCGTGCTGAATGACGCGGCCCATCTCAGAGAGCTCCGCCTCTTTGTTCAGGGCGTCGACGGTGTGCTCCAAACCTTCTCGGTAATAAGGCGATCCGAAGTCGTGCAGCCCTGTCGCGGCGCGGGCGCCGTCTTCGAGTTCGTCGGCAGAAAACGTCACAGGGCGAACCTTTCGTGGACGGCGCGCCGGCGTCGCTCGAGCACCGATGCGCGTTGGTCGGCGGTGAGCCTGGCGGTGTCGGTGGGCAACGCGGAGGCGATCTCGTCGAATGGGACAACTCTGCTGCTCGGTGTCGGCGCCGTGTCGGTGCGGACGCAGCGTAGGATCATCGCACCGTTGCTAAAGCCCGCGGTGTCAAGCCAATTGACCACCCCGGGATCGCGTCCGCACACCACCACCCGCACCAGGCCGTCGGAGTCCGCCACCGCCTGGTGTGCATTCAGACTGGATTGGTGGCGGCCGTAGTGAATCGTCTCCCACCACGGGTTGCCGAGCGAATAGCTCCAGTAAACCCCTTGGGGTGGTTCAACTTCGAGGATCAACGCCTGCTCAGGGTCGAGTTCCCACCGGCCGATCACGGGCTTGTTCTCCGCGGCCGCGCCGATCGCGGTGCGATCGATCGGAGGCAGAAAGCCGTTCGGCGGCGCCGCCGCACCGAACTGCAGGAAAAAGTCGAGATTGTCGTGCACGAAATCGCCGAGTGCGACCAACTGCCGCGACACCAGTACGTCGTAATCGACGTCGACGGCCGCGGGCCGCACCGGATCACCGATCCGTTCGATGCGCAAGGACGACGGTGTCTCGGTGTCCCAGTCGTAGAAGAAGTGCCGAACGGTCAGTGTCGGATGGGCACCGTCGATCGGCATCCAGTTGCCGTCGTGTTCGTCGGCGGACAACACCACCTCGAAGTTGCCGTCGCCGTCGGTGATCAACTCGTCAACCAAAGCATTCGCGGTGGAGACGATGCCGTTCATCGTCTGCAGCCCGACATACCTTGCGGTGCCGCGGTTGCCGGACAGTCGATAGCTCTCCCCGCCACGCATCGTCGCGCGGGTATACAGACAGTCCGGACATTCCATCCCCCAGGTGAGGATGTCGCTGGTGCTGGCGCGTTGGACGCGCAGAATCGGATCGGGATCGAATCGCAACGCCTCGTCGATACCAGTGGCCAGCAGCACCAGCAGATGTCGCATTCCCGCCGCGAGATCGACCCGATTTCGGCTTGCGGCATCGGATTCGACGACCCTCGCGGCAGCGTTGAGCTGGTGCATCAGATGCGACCACGCCGCAGGCAAGTCCACGTCACCGCCCGCCGGCGCCTCGGTGGACGCCTCGGCGATGGAGTGCGGCAACCACGCCATCGGTGGCTGTACAGCACTCACATCGTCACCGCCTCTGCGCGCATGGCTGCGCCTTAACTGAGAACAGCATTTTCGTTTAGTACCTGACAACCATGACAGCGGACCCGGAGTCTGTCAATGGGTGCGGCTCGTCGGGACGGCAAACCCCAGCGCTTGCCATCTATTGCTCGTGCTGAAAGCATTGACCTGCACCTGACCCGGCTGCGGTAGGGGACATATGCGGGATTACCCGTACACGTTTCACGTCGCCCTCGACGGCGCGGGGCTCAATGGCCTTGAAGGCCGAGCGGGTGTGTGCCTATTCAAATACGATCCACATACCGAGGCACATGCATACAAGGTGGTGTTCTTCGGTGGGGTTGCCGGCGGACATGCACCGAATGTGGATCCGACACGCAGCGTCGGTTTCCTTGGAAACATGGGCCAGCATCTGCTCTTCTACGACCCGGCGACGCTGGACGAGATAGATCGCATCTCGACCCTGCGCTTCGAGGTTCCCGACACATCGATCAAGTCCACGACGCATCTGGTGTGGCTCGACGCCACAGAATTCATCGCCAGCGTCGGCGAGCAGCTGTGGAAGTTCGACTTGAACCGCCTTACCAAGGCCGAACCCATTGGCCCCCATCGGTTGAAGATCCCGCACGCGATGAGGCGCACCGCTTCCGGACGTTACTTGGTTTACGGTGGGATGGATCATCCGAGGCGTGGTGAGGCGCGCGAGGTCGGTATCTTCGATCTGGAAACCGGCGACGCGATACGGGTGCCGCTGCCGACGACAGCCTGGCATGTGGTCTGCCATCCGGTACTCGACGTTTTCTATGCAGTTTCGTTTCGGGTGCTCCCCAGTGGGCGCGGAGACTGGCAGCAGTGGGGGATGGCCCATTTGCGACAGTATGCGTACGAGATCGATGCCGAATCCGGCCAGATTCTGCGCCATTGGTCGGCAGGCAAAGAGGTTCCAGCGCACATCAATTCGGATGTCTGTATCAGCGACACCGAACTCATCTTCTGCACTGGCGGCAGCCAAACGGTGGTGCTGGTCGATCTCGAGACGATGAGCAACCATCGGCTGATCGACGAACATCCCGGACTGCTGGGGCAATGGGGATATTCTCGCCAGCTTTCCGCGACAGTCGCGGACACCGTGTCGCGCGGTAATTTCTTCACCGAATCACACCTGTTCGCGACGGGCCTGCAAGTCACCCGGGGAGCGCTGCTGGATGGCGTGTACGGATGTCAGCTCTCTGCCGACCAGACCCTGCTTTTCACCGCCAACCGGGGACAAAATCACATTACGGTCTACGACTACCCGTCGCTGAAAACGCGGCTCCGCGTACAACTGCCCGATCTTCAGGAGTACGACAAGAGCCTTTCTTCCCTTGCCGATCCGCGACTCGGCCTGCACCACAGTTACCTCGTCAGTCCTGGCACCACCGAAAGGAACGAATGATGTCACCCGCACGAAAGCAAGGCGCGGCGTCCGCCGCTGCTGCGGCATCCTCGGAGACCGTCAGCAAGGTCGCCGATCTGACGCGAGAGGCCATCGAGTCTCAGTCCCGGCTAAGCGGCGAGTTCGCGGATTTGGTCGGAGACGCGGTGAAGGACAGCGAAGCCGCGTTCGAGACAGGTCGTGCCTACGCCGAATCGGTCTGGCGCGAAGCCGCCAACTATTGGCAAGCCGTCACCGACCTGAACTTCAGGTATGCCGCCGAATTAGTGAAGATCGCCACCCGGGCCGGGGACGAGGTGCTTACGGCGGTCGATTCAGCGATCAAGCGGGCCCCCGCGGATCGCGGCAGCGCAGTCGGCGAGCCGTAGTTCTGCGCCGCCGGTCTTGACTTTGGCGGTCGACTACAGCGGGCGCGGGATCAACGCACGGCTGCTGCGCACTTCGGGAAGCGGGCGCAGGGTTTCACGTACCCACCGTGGCAGCTGCGTGCTGCTCAGCAGCCACGCCAATGCGTTGGCGACCGCAGCACGCGCGGGTTTTGGTGTATAGCCCAGGCGCGCGATTTTGTCGTGGCTGTACCAATAGAAACGCCCGATGGTCAGTGCCTCCTCGCGCGTCGACAGCGGTTCAGTTTCCGCGAAGCGCGCCCAAGCCTCGGCGGCCGCCGACGTAATGTAGGCGGCGGCGGTAGGAACTTCGATCCGTGGTCCCGCGGCACCTGCCAGGTCGGCAATTAGCGAATGCAACGTCCGCCAGGACAGATTCTCTGACCCAATAAGATAACGCTCTCCTGGGGCTCCGTTCTCGGCCAATATCAAATGCGCGAGCGCCACGTCGTCGAGCGACACCACATTGCATCCACCGGGGAAGGTGGACCTGAAGAAGTCCAGTAGGTATCGAAGGATGATCGCGTTGCTGGGTACCAGCCGAGAAGATGGGCCGCCCATCACGACGGTGGGACAAGCGATGATCACGTCGAGATCGTCGCCGGCCGCCTGCACGGCGACTTGTTCTTGGCGCACCTTACTGAGGAAGTACGGCGGAGCGTATTCGTTGCCAATTCGGTAGCGCTCATCGCGCACGGAGCCGTCCGCGCTAGATCCGGATGTAACCGATGATGACGTGACGATGACTCGACGCACGCCGGCGTCCCTTGCGGCATCGATCAGCATCCGTGTTCCGTCGATGTTGACGGTCGACACTTCGGCATGGTTGTGCGTGCCGTAGGCGTACACGGCCGCACAGTGGACAGCGATTTCGCATTCGGCCAAGGCGGAGCGGAGTTCGTCGCGGTCTTCCAAAGCGGCCGTTGTGATCTCGAACGGCAACTCGTTTGGCTGTGCTTGGCGTCTGGCGATGCCGCGAACCGTGTACCCGTGCTCCGCGAACCGCTTAGCTACCGCGCCGCCGATCATCCCGGTTACGCCGGTGACAGCCACTTTCACCATTGCGGCATCCGGGCCATGTCGGTGCGGAGGGCGACGAGGTATTCGTCCAGCAGCGGGCGCAAAGCATCCGACCAGCGTCGCGAAGACACCTTCGGTCCGGCGTTTGTTGTGCCGGCAAAATGCCGAAATCCTTGCTCATCAACGTGATAAGCCTCAGCGATGCCGTCGCGCTCGGCGAGCCATTCCCGGGCGATGCCCAGATAGGCCGACCAGGCTTCTGTTGGCAAAGTAGCTAAGGGCGGCGGGGCGTCGACGCCGATCCGATACGGTCGACCTTCAAAGCGGGCTTCGAAGTTGTCAAACGTGGCGTTGAAGAAACGCCGATACGCGTCGGTGACAAGAGGCGCCTTCACCTCAGGGTAGCGGTCAAGGTCGACGACCTCCCAAAACGGTGGCAGCCGAAATTGCTGACGGCCCGAGATTGTCACTCGCGTCGTGTGATCGCCGTTGTCGGCGAAGATGAGCTCGCCATCGTCGTAGGCCGCGGAATCGTTGGGGCTTAGCACCGTTCGCCAACTAAGTCGACAGTGCTCGGGTCGGTACTCGACCAACTCGATCTTGCAGACGTCGATGACCTTGCCGCCCCAGAAGGCGAGATAATTCGGTTGGGGCAGATAGATGTTTCGTTCGGCCTGCATGACGACGCGGCCGGCATCATCGTGCGATATCGGGATGATTCGCCCGCCAAGATAGTCGGCCATCATGCTGATGCCCTGTGCGATGTCAACTCTGGCTATCCAGTCGCTGTATTCGGCGTTTACCACGCGTTCGACCGAGAACAGCACCGATCGGTCAAAGTAGCACCAGTGCACCCACGGGTTGTGCCGCGGCGCCGCGTTCAGCAGCGTGCTGAATCTTGCCAAATACTTCGGAATTCGGCGGTAGTCGCTGGCCCGATATTGGCGAGTATCGAAGCCCAGTGGAACCGTGGTCCGTCGCACACTGTCTTTATTGAAGTTCGTCTGAAAGGCAGAGATCAAGTCGGCTGCGATCGCCAACGCGTAACCGATCGCGGTCACGGCCGCCGGACTGCTGGGTGAGCCAGGATCGACCCACGGGCCGACTACGCGTTGCAGCCATCGGTGCACCTCGTCGACGTCGCGATCCTTTCCGCCGCCGGACATCAAGACCCGCAGGATCCGGGCGCCGTCCGGCAGCGACTGATCAAGTCGCCGCAGCGCATCGCTCATGGATGGGTTCGTCGCCGAGACCTGGAGCGGCTCGACATCCCCCACTAAGCGGTAGGCAGCAGGGAGGCCATGAGATTGGAGGCATCCGTCGACCAGGCGTGAGGCCGTCGGGTCCTCCCCGTGCAGCACCGCGCTGACCACATCCGCCAGCACGGCGTCGGCACTTGCAATCAACGTGTAGGAGTCCTCGTCGCGGGGCGCCTCAATGATGGAGAAAGTCGGTGGGAAGTGCGCGACGATATCCGCCGCTACGTCAGCCGGTGCCGCTGCTGGTATCGGCCCTACGCAATCAAGGAGCGTCGAAACGCACCCGCGAAAATGCTCTTGCGGGTCGCAAGTCCACCTTGACATGACCACCCGTGCGCCGGCCTGAGCCCAACTGGAACTTACGAGTTCCCCGGCTAACACGCTGGACGGTGGACACAACGAAGGCTCCAAACCGGCTGCGAAATCTATTCTTTCGTAGCCGTTGCCCGCCGCGGTGCTCCCGAGGTAGCCGGCATCTATAAGGGCACCGTTGACGTCACTGATCCCGCGATCGGTCGCCTCCTGGGACAGGGCAGCTCCGACGGCCACCGCCGGCCACCCCAGCTCCGCGAGTGCGTCGACCAAATCGTGCAACACTCGCGCATTCGGCATCGCCGAGGGGTCCAGTGGCACGAGCACAACGGCGCGACTAGAACGATCGGTGGACTCCCTCTTCCGTAGCGGGGACCTCAAGCCGGCCTGCCGAAGGCCGTCCGCGACGGGATTCTGCCCGTTGCCGGCATATGTTGCGCTCAGCACGGCGGCCCGTACGCTCGACACTCGGCCCTCACGTTCTATGGCACCGGTATTTCACATCTATGAACGCCCCATCATGTCAATCACCGCCAGCTGGGTCCAGATATTTGCTTGACTGGATTGCCGAACGGCCGAGCGGAGGATATGTGACAGATCTCGAAACAGCCGATGGCGTGACGATTGTCCGGTTCGACAACGCGCCGGTGAATGCCCTCGATCTCGACTTGCTCGAGCTCATCATCGCCTCGATGCACAGCGTCGAGGGCCCGGTCGTCATCACCGGTGCCGGTAGGGCCTTCTCCGCCGGTGTCGACCTGCGCGCTCTCGCCGATGGCGGAACCGACTACGCCGTGCGATTCGTTGAAGCGCTGTCTGAGGCTTTTCTCGCGATCTATGACCACCCGGCGCCGGTGGTCGCGGCAATCAACGGGCATGCGATCGCAGGCGGTTGTGTCCTCGCGATGTGCGCCGATGTGCGACTGATGTCCGGCGGGACAATCGGCCTCACCGAACTCTCGGTCGGTGTCCCATTTCCGGTAGCGGCGCTCGAAATCTGCCGGGACGCCATGGGGATATCGGCCGCGCGGGCGGCGTTGCAGGCCAAGACAATCGACGCGGACACCGCGTTGGCGCGCGGATGGATCGATGCGGTGGTCCCGAAGGACGAGCTGCTGAGTCAGGCGCTGACCACCGCGCGCGAACTCGGCCAATACTCGCCGGCTGCGTACGCGGCCACCAAAAAGCAATTGCATAAGCCGGTGCGCGCCGCAATCGATGCGGGCACCAGCACCGATGAGAACGTGCGGGCCAGTTGGATATCGGAGGAAACCCGCGGCCGCATCAACGGATTCCTCGAGTCGCTGGCCCGCGGTCGCTGAGGGTAGCCGTTGTGAGCCTCTGGATCGCCCACGCCGAGCGGACAATCAGCGACGAGATACCCGCGCCGCCAGATGAGGTGCGCGACTTCTACGTCGACCTCGACAACATCAAGGATCTGCATCCGCTGGTGGTGTCGGTGCAGGTGCTAGAACACCACCACACCGCCAATGGCTACCAGAAAACCTATCGGGTTCGGGACCGGATTCCGTTGGGGCCGTTGTCGATGCGGATCACCTACTGGGCGCGGGTCGATGTGCCGACTCACGGCGACCTGATCACCGAGGCGCGCCAGTTTCCCCGGGTGCGGCTGAACGGCACCGTGACTTTCCAGCCGATCGGCTCAGGTACCCGGTTGACCGAACGGCTGAACATCGCAGCGCCCCGGCTGCTTGCTGCGATGACCGAACGTGAAGCGGTGAACGCGCACGTCGCCATGCTGGCCGGCATCCGCGGCCACTTCGAAAGCCGTTAGCGGGGATAGCGTCGCCGAATCTGCTACGGGTGATCGACCTGTGACGGCGGCGGAATTGCGCTCCGGTCAGTTGTTGAGGTGGTCCGGTGGGTCCGGGTCTCCGCGGAGGAGTTCGTCGGGGTGGTGGGCGTGGTTGATTTCGGGTGGGCCGGTGCCGTCGGTCCAGCCCAGTCGCCCACTTTTGGTGACTTCGGTGTGTAATTCGCCGCGGCTTTCGCTGGCGTGATTCGGGCCGCATGCGAAGAACATCTTGTCCGCATCGGTGCGCCCGCCGCGGGCCCAGTGTGGT
>DATAZN010000630.1:0-3679 GCA_036272035.1 Mycobacterium sp.
GGCACCTGTTCAGCGGTTTTGGGACCCATCACCGCAACCGTGTCACCCTCGCGAATCCCGTTCGCGCGCAAGGCTGACGCCAGGGTCAATGCCTGGTCGCGCAACTGGGTGTAGGTAAGGTCGCCGGAACTGGCGAAGACCGCCGGCGCGTCCGGCTGCTGCTCAGCACAGCGGAAGAAGCCCTGGTGCAGCGCCTCTCCGCTGGGGTCGGCGGTTCGGCTGTTGACCGTGTCGCGCACCGCGCGCTGATCGGCCGGCAGCGCCGCCGGATCGGACACGTCCCACTCGTCGGCGGTAGAGGCTAGCCGACGCAGTTCGTCGGTGTGATGAGCGAACATCGCGTCGACGACACCCGCCGGGAAGACGTCTTCGCGGACGTCCCAATTCACCAGGATGCCGCCGTCGAATTCGGTGACCTGAGCGTCGAGCGAGACTTGCGGCCCTTGCGAGATGATCCAGCTCGGCGTGCCGAAAGCTTCAGTGACGTCGCGGCAGAACAGCTCGCCAAGTCCGAGCGCGCTGGTGAACACCACCGGGGCGAGCACCGGGGCGCCCCGGTAGCGGCCGAGGTCCCGCAGCACGGACAAACCGGGATAGCTGGAATGCGTTGCCGCGGTTCGCATCGCGTCCTGCACCACGTGCGTTCGTGACACCGCATCGGTGGTGCCGGTCAGGTCGATGTCGAGCAGCAACGATGAGGTGAAGTCGCCGACCAGGCTGTCGACATCGGGATGCAGGGCTTGGCGACCGAACAGCGGCACGTTCAGCAGGAATCGCGATGTGCTCGACCAGCACGACAAGGTGTGCGCGAAAGCCGCGGCAAACATCATCGCGGGGGTGACACCCACGGAGCGGGCGTGCGCGAACAGCGCGTGTCGAGTTTCCGGATCCAACCACTGCCAGCGTCGAGCGCTGTTGTGGGAAAGTACTTTTCGGCTCGTCGACGGCAGTTTGGGCGGATCCGGGAGTTCAGGGATCCGCTGTGACCACCAGTCCCGGTCAGCGTCGTGAGCCGGTCGCGGTCCGGCCTCCTGTCGCACAGTCTCCTGACGGTATTCCCGGTAGCTGTAGCCCAAGTCTGGGAGCTGCTGCCCCTGATACAGCGACGCCAGATCGGCCATCAGCGTGCGGTAGCTCATCGCGTCGGCGGCCTGCATGTCCAAATCCACATGTAGGCGCGAGCTTTCGCCGGGCAGTAATGAGAGGGTCAGCTCGAACACCTGCCCGTCGAGCTGCTGATGCGACTTCGCTTCCCGGATGCCGGCGAGCCGCTCAGCGACGACGTCGGAGTCGACGTCCCGAAAGTCGTGCACGGTGACCGGGAAACTCGCTGGTTCCCGACCGTGATCGATCTGCTGGGTTCCATCGGACAGAAACGTCACCCGCAGCATCGGATGACGCGTCGCCAACTTCGCGGCCGCGTCCAGTAGTCGTTCGGGATCGATTGCCCCGCCGTCGAATTCGACATACAAATGCCCGGCCACACCACCGAGCGGCTGGTTGTCGTGGCGGCCCACCCACATGGCGTGCTGCATCGGGGCGAGCGGAAATGCGCCATCGGATGTTCCGCTATGCGCCGCCGCCACGACGTCAGGCTCGGCAGTGGTCTGGTTGGCGCTGACGAGCAGCGACCATGCCTGCACGGTAGGGTCGGCGGCCAGCGCGGCGAAGTCGACATCGACACCGCGACGACGCCACCGGCCGGCGAGTGACATCATCCGAATCGAGTCGAGACCCTGGCTGATGAGGTTGCCGCCGGGGTCGACGGTATCGGCGCTGACGCCGAGTAATTCGGCAACCTCAGCGCACACGTCGCTCGGGCTGCCAGCAACGGAAGCCCTCACCCCACCACTCAACAAACCCAACCCTCCTACTAGTTAGTGGAGGCTAGCCTAAATTGCTGGCCACTTTAGTAGTCGGGGTACCCGGGACGCTACTGCCCTCAGCACTAGATAAGAATCTCCCCAATGCAGCCCCAGTCACGCGGGCTGTCACAACCACGACCGCTACCCCGGTGTCCCGGTCGATTGGCTCCGAACAGCGGTTATCGCGGTCGAGGCGATGAAGTTACCCCACCCTCAGTGAGGTTAGGGTTACCTATTGTGTCTCAGCCAAATCTCAGGTAGCGTCGCGTCCCGCCCGGATATGGCGCTATGTCCCAGTGACGGTTACTTAAAGGAGATGCCGTGCAGCTAGCTCTTCCCTCCGACTCGAAGACGGCTTACGTGAGCCGGCTGATGATCGCCGGCGTGGCAGTCGCAGGCGCCAGCCTGTTCGCCATGAATGCGCCCACCCCCGCCGGCCCGCAGGTACAGCACCGGGACGTGAAGCTGGCCTCCACCGAAGAAGTCGACTGGTCGACGTTCATTACCAACGTGAATGACAACTTGGCGACCCTCGAAAGCGAATCCACCACGGCGAGCGGCGAACTGTCGACGGCGCTCGGCAATGTCTCCGATGCCTTCAGCACTCAGATCAGCACGGCTGCGACCGGGTTCGACACGGGGATCAACAACGCACTGTTCGGCGGCTGGTACGGCGGCGATGACGGCTACGTCTTCGGGCTGTTCGGAGGGGAGCCGGTTCTCGGTGGTCCCACCCCCGGCATCACCGGCAGCCTCATTGAAAAGCTTTCGACCGACCTATCGACGATATCGACCAACCCGAACGGGAGCGAGCAGCTCTTCAGCGACTTCAACAATTATTCGCTGGAGCTGTTGGACCACACGCTGAAGCCGCTGCTGTCCCCGCTTCTCGATGAGACCAGCGGTGGCGCCACGACGTACTCGATCCCCGTCGAGCTGTCGCAGATCCAGACCAACCTGCTCGAGGCCTTCGGCAACTACAACGAGCTGAAGGGTCTAGCCGAGACCGTGCTGTCCCCCGAGCTCAGCGGCTTCTTTGCGCTATCCACCGACCTGGACAACATCAGCACCGCGTCCACTGCGGGCGATAGCGCTACGGCTATGTCCGACCTGAACAACCTGTCGTCGGACGTGCTCAATGCCATTGTCAACGGTTACGACGCAGGCGTGAACCCCGTCAACGGCGTTGAAAACCTGTTCCCGGGCCTGATCAACGAGGGCAGCTTCCTCAACGAGCTGTACACGACCTGGACCGAGCAGTTCGTGACGGCGCTGGGCTCGCTGGGTGCCGAGTCCGCCTCGTCGGTTGCGGCGGAATCCGTCTCGACGGCGCTGCCAGAGCTGTTCACGGGGCTGTTCTAACCTCTGAACCAAGGACGCGCAGGAGGGGATGGAGCTGGAGGCAACGATGCCGTCTTCCATCATGGAAGGCTTTGTGCCGTTTCCACCGGACCGTGCGGCAAACTACCGGGCCGCCGGTTACTGGAGCGGCCGGACCGTCGACTCGATGCTGTCCGACGCGGCGCAGAATTGGCCGACTCATGTCGCCGTAGTCGATGCCGACGGGCCGCAGCGGCTGACCTTCGCGCAACTCGACGAACGCGCTGACCGCGCGGCGGCGGGCTTGGCGGAGCTAGGCATCGCCGCGGGCGACCGGGTGCTCCTGCAACTGCCGAACAGCTGCGAATTCGCGGTGGCGTTGTTTGCCCTGCTGCGCGTCGGCGCGATCCCGGTGATGTGCCTGACCGGGCACCGCGCGGCCGAGTTAGGACACTTCGCCGCGGTCAGCGAAGCAACAGCGCTGCTAATCCCGG
>DATAZN010000631.1:0-2909 GCA_036272035.1 Mycobacterium sp.
GGCGCTGACCCGCATTGAAATCCTGGACCGCGTCTGGAATTACGACTTCGCCGGACGTACCAGCATTGTCGATCTGTACATCTCGTACCTGCGGAAGAAGATCGACGCTGGCAGAGAGCCGATGATCCACACCGTGCGCGGTGTCGGATACATGCTCCGCGCGCCGGCCTGACACCAAGGTGGCAGCGAAATGATCAGGGCCGCAACCACTCGGTGGTGGCGCCCACGCACATTGCGCCGTCAATTGGTGCTGGGTGTCTCCGCGGTGGTCACCGTTGTGGTGCTGGTGGTCGGCATCGTCTCCGTGGTTAGCCTGCGAACGTACGTCAACACACTCAACGACGCGGAAGTCGACGAATCACTGGACGCGCTGACCCATTCGCTCACCAGATACCAACATGGCGAATCGGGCCAACACGGCGATCTCGAGCACGCGATGTTGGGCTTCACCGGACAGAACGCGGGCAACCTCATCGCAATGATCCACCACGGCGATGTGATCGGCTCGGCGGTCTTCTTCGAAGACGATCCGCGTCCGGCCACGCCCGATGTCGTCGCGGCCATCAAGGCACAGCCCTGGCGCGACGGCCAAGTACGCACAGTGACGCTAAGCAGCCTTGGTTCGTATCGGGTGACCAGCCAAAGCGCCGGCCCCGATGACCAACTCGTCGTCGGAGTTTCGCTGGCTCTGGCGAATAAAACTATTTCCAGCCGAATCGTCAGTGCGACAGTGCTTTCGATCGCAGCATTGCTGGTGACGGCGGGGCTCACCGCGTTGGTGGTGGGATATGCGCTGCGCCCGTTGCGCCGTGTCGCCGCCACCGCCGCAGAGGTCGCGGGCACACAGCTCACCGACGAAGATCATCGCATCACCGCCAGGGTGCAACCGGACGACACCGATCCGGACAATGAGGTCGGGATCGTCGGACACACCTTGAACCAATTGCTGGACAACGTCGATAGCGCGCTTGCACATCGAGCCGAATCCGACCGGCGGGTGCGGCAATTCATCACCGACGCGAGCCACGAACTGCGTACCCCGCTGGCCGCGATTCAGGGTTACTCCGAGCTCACCCGCCAGGACAGCGCGGCGCTCCCGCCGACTACGGAATACGCGTTGGCCCGTATCGAGTCGGAAGCCCGCCGGATGACCTCGCTCGTCGACGAACTCCTGCTGTTGTCTCGGCTGGGCGAGGGCGAAGATCTGCAGACCGAGGATGTCGACCTCGGCGACATCGTTCTCAACGCGGTCAATGACGCAGCCGTTGCCGCGCCAAAACACCAGTGGGTCAAAGACTTACCCGACGAGCCGGTCTGGGTACGCGGTGACCCCGATCGACTGCACCAACTGGTCAGCAATCTGCTGACCAACGGCTGGGTGCACACCCCGCCCGGAGTCATCGTGACGACGCGAATCGCCTGCCATCGCGTCGCACACGAGGCGCCCTACGCCGAGCTGACGGTGGCCGACGACGGACCCGACATCGATCCGGAGTTACTCCCCCATCTTTTCGATCGATTCGTCCGCGCGAAGGACGCCCCGGACGGCGGCCCCGGAAATGGGCTCGGCCTCGCCATTGTCGACTCGATCGTCAAAGCTCACCACGGATCGGTCACCGCCGAATCCGCTGGCGGCCAAACCGCTTTCCGGGTGCGTCTGCCACTCGTTTAGTAGCCCGGATCACAGCTGACACAGCAAAGTCAGGCGGGTGGGCGCGGTCCAGTTAAGGAGAGAAAAACACTATTCTCCGCAAACAGAATCAGGTCGACGTACTGTAAAGAAAGCGTTAGCGACCACGATTTACGCTTCGGGGCGGCTTAGCTTCTTTCCAGACGTCATTGTCGAGACTAAATTGCATGCCGGAACCAAAACTTGATCGCCGATCGACCTGACCGGCTTGTCACGAACGGAGAAACGATGTCCGTGGTTGCCTACGTCCTGCTGACGGTGGCTGTGTTCGCCGTCCTCGGCATTGCGCAGAAGCTGGTCGAAAAGCTGTGAGCTACGAAAACGTCATCGGTCTCGCACTCTCGGCGATAGTTGCGGTCTACCTGGTCGCGGCGCTGTTCTTCCCGGAAAGGTTCTAGTGAGCACAACTGGCGCGGGGATCGCATTCCTCGCTTTGCTCGTAGTCGCCTTGGTGGCAGTGCATGTGCCGCTGGGCGATTACATGTATCACGTCTACACCTCGGAGCGGGACTGGCGGATCGAGAAGCTCGCCTATCGCATCATCGGCGCCAACCCCAAAGCTCAACAGCCCTGGTTCGCCTACGCCCGCAGCGTGCTGGCTTTCTCGGCTGTCAGTGTGCTGTTCCTGTTCTTCTTCCAGTTGGTGCAGGGCAAGTTACCGCTGCACCTGCATGACCCGGCGACCCCGATGACGCCGGCGCTGGCCTGGAACACCGCGGTCAGCTTCGTGACGAACACCAACTGGCAGGCTTACGCAGGGGAATCCACGCAGGGCCACCTGGTCCAGATGGCCGGCTTGGCCGTGCAGAACTTCGGCTCCGCCGCGGTGGGCATGGCCGTTGCGATTGCCTTGGTGCGCGGCTTCGTCCGGATCAAAACCACCGAGCTAGGCAACTTCTGGGTGGATCTGGTCCGGGGCACGGTGCGCATCCTGCTGCCGCTCTCGTTCATCGCGGCGCTGGTGCTCATCGCCGGCGGCGCAATCCAGAACTTCCACCTCCACGACCAGGTGGTCACCACGCTTAACGGCGTGCAGCAGACCATCACCGGTGGTCCGGTGGCCAGCCAGGAGGCCATCAAGGAACTCGGCACCAACGGCGGCGGCTTCTACAACGCAAACTCCGCGCACCCGTTCGAGAACCCGACCAGCTGGACGAACTGGATCCAGATCTTCCTGCTCCTCGTCATCCCGTTCTCGCTGCCACGCACGTTTGGCCGG
>DATAZN010000632.1:0-40920 GCA_036272035.1 Mycobacterium sp.
CATCGAAGCCAACCGGATGGCCGCCAAACTGTACGGCGAGGCGGTAGCACGGATCGTCAAAGATCCGGAAACGGCGGCGTCGTTGGTGCCCGTGCATCCTTTCGCGTGCAAGCGGCCGATCATCGACCAGGGCTATTACGAAACGTTCAACCGAGATAACGTCACCCTCGTCGACCTACGGAAGTCGCCGATTCGCGAGGTGACGACGGCCGGCATCCGCACCGAGCACGAGTTGCACGAATTGGATGTGATCATCTACGCCACCGGATTTGATGCGATGACCGGTGCGCTCAGCCGTATCGATGTCCGCGGTCGCGACGCGATGTCGCTGGGCGAGTTCTGGGCCAGCGAGGGTGCGCTGTCTTATCTGGGGTTGGCGGTTGCAGGGTTTCCGAACCTGTTCACGGTTCAGGGGCCAGGCGGCCCGAGCCCGGCCACCAACTTCGTTCCCGCGCTCGAGCAACACGTCGAGTGGATCAGCGACTGCATTGAGTACTTGCGTTCCAACGGCATCCGCACCATTGAGGCGTCGGCGACCGCGCAACAAGAATGGATTGACCACGCCACCTCACTGGTCGCGGCTACCGTTCTGGTTCACCCGTCATGCAACTCCTGGTACAACGGCGGAAACGTGCCCGGCAAGAAGCGGATGTACATGGGTTATACCGGCGGAATCCCTGAATACCGGCGCCGCTGCGACGAAATCGCGGCCGCTGGTTATACCGGTTTCAAACTGGCGTAGGTGAGCGACATGTCGTTGGCGACGCGCAGCCTTGGCCTAACCCGCGACGTGGTCCGGGAGCTGGGCATGGTTGTGCCTCGGACCGTGGCCGGTCTCAACGAGTCGACCGGGTGGGCCCCGGCGACGCCGCGCGGTGTGCGCCAGTTCGGCGAGGTCATGCTCGATGAGCTTGTGCTATCCGGGTTTTCGCTGCTGGGCGGAACACCTAAAGCGATCCGGCCGCCGGACGCGTGCGCTGCGGCAGCCGAGGAGTTATCGGCACTGGGCATCGACCGTGCGCACGCCGATCCAGAACCGCTGCGGGTGCAGGCGTTGCAACGGCGACGTATCGGTCGGCTGGCCTACGAGCGGATGACGTTCGAACACGACCCGAGGCTGCCGGCCACGCTGGAGGCCGAGGGCCTCGGTGGCCCGTCGCGGGCAGTGGTGCATCTGTGCCGGCATCGCGATGGCCCGAGGCCCTGGCTGGTGTGGGTGCACGGCGCCGGTCAGGGCGGCACAGAAGACTTGGTGCTGTCGCGGATCGGACACATACATCACGTGCTTGGGTTCAACGTCGCGATGCCAGTGCAACCTGGCCACGGCTGTCGACGTCGCGAGTGGCCGGCCTACCCGGACATGGACCCGCTCGGCAATGTCGCCGGCATGATGCGTGCGGTGTCGGAGGTCCGCGCTGTGGTGCGCTGGGTAGAGCCGCAGGCCAACACAGTTGTGGTAGCCGGGATTTCGATGGGCACCCCGGTGGCCGCGCTGGTTTCGCATCTGGAAAGGCAGATTGACGCCGTTGCGCTGTATACCCCGATTCTGGGACTGAACGCCATGATCGCGCGACACCTGGGACGTTGGGGCTCGTCAAGAGACATGTTCCGTGAGTTGCTGGCATCCCCGGTGGTCTCGCAGCTGACCTCGGTGATCGATCCGCTGGCCGTGGATCCCGCGCCGCCGCCCGAGCGACGGCTCATCGTCGGTGCCTGGCACGACCGGATGGCGATGCGCGAGCCCACGACCGCGCTGCAGGACCGGTGGGGCGGCCAACTGTACTGGTATGACGGCAGCCACGTCGGTCACATATTCTCGCGGCGGGTGCAGCGAGTTACCGAGCGATTCCTCACCGAGGTGGCGGTGGCAGGGATCGATGACACAGACCCGACCGAGGCCTTCGAATGAGCCCCGCAACCCGCACAGCCCGCGAGGTCGTCGAGCTCTACAACCTCGTGGTGTGGAATGAGCGTGACTTCGCGCTCGCCGAGGAGTTGATCGCCGACACGGTCACTCGGCATGAGGTGGGTGAGGCGACACTGCTCACGCACCAGGAGGCAGTCAATCGCATCATCGATCACTGGGCCATGTTCGAGGCAATCAGATTCGACCTGAACCTGGTGGTTGCCGGTGACGATGGCGAACACGTCGCCATCGTCTACCAGTCTCCGATGACGCTCAAGGATGGCACCAATGTTGACGTCGGCAGCATGGAGATCTTCCGCGTCGTCGCCGGGAAGATCACCGAAGTCTGGAATTGTGGCTACAAGCAAGGAGTTTGGAGTTGACCAAGACGCTCGACGAATTGGGTTATTACCTGCTGGCCGGGGCCGGCGGTGAGGGTCCGGCCACCTTGATGGACGAGGCCCGCCGTGGCGAAGAGCTGGGTTTGGGCACGGCGTTCATCTCCGAGCGCTGGAACGTCAAGGAGGCGTCGTCACTGGTTGGGGCGGCGTGTGCGGTGACCAGCCGGATGCAGATCGCCACCGCCGCAACCAATCACAACACCCGCCATCCGCTGATCACCGGATCGTGGGCTACAACGATGCACCGGCTCTCCGGCGGCCGCTTCACTCTCGGCGTGGGGCGCGGTATCGCCGCGATCTACGGGGCCTTCGGCATTCCGGCGGTGACGACCGCACAGATGGAGGATTGGGCGCAGGTCATGCGCCGGCTGTGGCACGGCGAGGTGATCTTCAACCACGACGGCCCAATGGGCAAGTACCCCATCCTTTTTCTCGATCCCGATTTCAAGGAGGACATCCGACTCGCCCTGGTGGCGTTCGGGCCCAACACACTGGCGTTGGGCGGCCGGGTGTTCGATGACGTCATCCTGCACACCTACTTCACACCGGAGACGCTGCAGCGCTGCGTCACAACCGTGAAGTCCGCCGCCGAAAAGGCCGGTCGCGACCCTGACAGCGTGCGGGTGTGGTCCTGTTTCGCGACGGTTGGCGATCATCTCCCGGAACAGCTGCGGTTGAAGAAGACCGTCGCGCGCCTCGCCACCTATCTTCAGGGTTACGGGGACCTGTTGGTGCAGACCAATAACTGGGACCCCGCCGTCCTGCAACGGTTTCGGGCTGACTCGGTGGTGACGTCGATCGCCGGCGGGATCGACCACAAAGCCACACCTGAGCAGATCGAACACATCGCGACACTGATTCCCGACGAGTGGCTGGAGCCGTCGGCGACCGGGTCGGCTCAGCAGTGCGTGGACCGGATCCGCAAGGAATTCGACTACGGGGCCGACGCGCTGATCATGCATGGCGCGACGCCCGACGAACTCGAGCCCGTCGTCGCGGCGTACCGAGCGACCTGATAGGAAAAGGTATGTCGCAGTACTTGAAGGACAAGGTCATTATCGTGACCGGTGCAGCCAGCGGCTTCGGCAAGCTGATTTCGGAAAAGTGTGCCGCCGGTGGGGCGAAGGTTCTCGGGGTGGACGTCAGCGTCGAAGGCCTGAACGAGGTCTTCGAAGGCATCCGGGCCGCCGGCCTCGAAGGCACCGCCCACGTTGCGGACGTCACCGACATGGCTCAGGTCCAAAAGGCGGGCCAACACGCCGTCGACGCCTACGGTCGCATCGACGTGATCGTGAACAACGCCGGCGTGATGCCGCTGGCGTTTTTCGCCGATCACGAACGCGCATGGCAGAAATGGCACAAGGCGATCGATATCAACATCAAGGGCGTCGTGAACGGTATCTCAGCCGTCTACGACACGATGATCAAGCAGGGCCGCGGCCAGGTCGTCAACATTTCGTCCATCTACGGCAATGCCGGAACCGAAGGCTCCGGCGTCTACAGCGCGACCAAGGCGGCAGTCGATGTGCTGTCGGATTCGTTGCGGGTCGAGGCCCAGGGCAGGATCAAGGTGACCACGGTCAAGCCGACCGGTGTTCTTGGAACCAATCTCGCCGGCGGTGTCGTCAACGAGGCGGCGGTCATTGGCATCGTGGGGCAGAAAGGCGCCCAGTTCCTCGAAAATGCGGGCAACTTGCAGACCGGAGCGCTTCGACCCGAACAGATGGACGTGGACTCCGTGGAGTACTGGCTGATCACTCCCGATGACCTGGCAAACGCCGTGGTACATGTCATCGACCAGCCGTGGGGAATCAATATCAGCGACGTGACCGTTCGGGCCAGCGGCGAGAACTACGTCTGCTGACCGTCAGGGCATGATGACGGTTCGGCTCACCGGCTCGGCGGCGGCCTGCCGGCTCGACAATCCTCGCCGCAAGGACGCCAGAAGCGCGTCGCGCGTCTCGCGTGGATCGATCAGCTCATCAAAACCCATATGCTCGGCGGAACGGTAGGACGCCTGCAACTCTGCGTCGCGCAGTTTGGCGGTGAGGTCTTCGCCGGCGTGCGATGCCTTGCTCAACGCCGCCGCGCTCATCGCACCCATGGTGGCGCCGGGGTAGGCGAAGGTGGCGCCTTGGCTGTCAAAACTCAACAGTGACATGACCATTGAGCCGAATCCGTACGCCTTGCGCAGCGTCACATGCAGCTTCACCGTGGTGGCCGCAGTCTGCGCGGCAAACATGCGGGCGCCGGCGCGCAGCACGCCGCTGCGCTCAGACCGGCTCCCGGGCAACATGCCTGGGTTGTCGGCAAGGAAGACGATCGGCAGGTGAAACGAGTCGGCCACCATGATGAAATGCGCCGCCTTGTCCGCGGCGTCGGCGTCGATGGAGCCGGCCAGCACCTTGGGTTGGTTGGCCACCACCGCGGCCGGATGGCCACCGAGATGGGCGAGCGCGCAAATGATCGCCCTGCCGAACCGCGGCTGGACCTCGAACCAGTCCGGCCGGTCGAAGATCACGTCGAGCACGGCGCGCATGTCATAGACGCGGCGGTTGTCGCGCGAGACGATCTCGATCAACTCTGGCGTCGGCCGCGGCTGTGTCGTCTCCTCGTCAGGCAGCGGCGACGGGTATGACCATGCGCTGGAAGGGAAGTACGACAGGTAGCGACGGATGTCGTCGAGCACCGTCTCGTCGTCCTCGCCGACGTTATGGATGACCCCGCTGGCCAACGCCACGCTTGGTCCGCCGAGGTCCTCTTTCGAGATGTCTTCTCCGGTCGACTCTTTGACGACGGGAGGCCCGGCGGTGAAGATGGAGCCCTGCTCGCTCATGATGCGGAAGTCGCACACCGGCGCCACCAACGCGCCGTGCCCGGCCGACGGGCCCAACACGGCGCCGACGGTCGGCACCCGTCCCGAGCATTGCGCCTGTGCGAGTAGGTCGGTGGGGGAGCGCCCATAGTGCCCGCCACCCGGGCGGAACCCCGCACCTTCGAGCAGCATCACCAACGGAATCTTGTCCCGGAGCGCAAGTTCGGCAATGCGGTAGCGCTTGGAATTTCCGCCGGGCCCGATGCTGCCGGCCAGCGTGGTGAAGTCTTCGGCGCCGAGCATCACCGGTGAGCCATTGATCAAGCCGGACCCGACGACGATGCCGTCGGCGGCGGTCTCGCCGCCGACCAACGTGCCGATTTCGCGAAACGTCCCCGGATCGAGAAGGTGGTCGATGCGCGCCCGCGCATCGAGTTTGCCCTTGCCGTGGTGCTTGGCCAACCGCTCCGGACCACCCATCGCCAAAGTGCGCTGGCGGCGATTCTCGAGGTCGTCGAGCGTCTCCTGCCAGTCGGGGGGCTTCGTCATTGGCACGTCCTCACTCGTCGGCCGCCTCCTACTGAAGTGCTTACTGTAGCGTCTGCGAGAGGTGCAGGGCCAGCCGCCGGCTGTGCCGCAGCGTTTTAGCTACCGCTGCGGGCAGCCGACATTGACCCTACCGAATTGCTTACTGTAGCTTCACGAGTATGACGCTTGAGCGCTCCACGCAAGCGTGCGCCCTCAAGGTCGACGGCGGCGTCTTCACTGACCTCGCGCGTGTGCCCCAACTGTCGGGTGAACTCGAGCAACAGGGCTACGACGCGTGTTGGACCGGCGAGATCAACCATGATCCGTTTCTGCCGCTGCTGCTGGCCGCCGAACACACCTCGCGGCTCGAGCTGGGCACCAGCATCGCCGTGGCATTCGCGCGCAACCCGATGACAGTTGCCAACGTCGGCTGGGATCTGCAGACCTACTCGCAGGGCCGCTTCATTTTGGGCCTGGGTACTCAGATCAAGCCGCACATCGAGAAGCGATTCAGCATGCCGTGGAGCCATCCGGTGGCCAGGATGCGCGAGTTCGTGCTTGCGGTACAGGCGATCTGGTCGGCGTGGAAGGACGGCACCCGGCTGCGGTTCGAGGGTGAGTTCTACACGCACAAGCTGATGACGCCGATGTTCACGCCCGAGCCGCAGCCATACGCCGCGCCCAAGATCTTCATCGCCGCCGTCGGCGAAGCGATGACCGACATGTGCGGCGAGGTCGCCGATGGCCTTCTGGCCCACGCCTTTACGACACGTCGGTATCTGCACGAAATCACTCTACCGGCGGTGCAGGCCGGCCTTGAGCGCTCCGGTCGTGACCGCAGCGCGTTCCAGATCGCGTGCCCGGTGTTCGTGGTGACCGGCGCCGACGAGGCCGAAATGCGCGCCGGCGCAGCCGGTGTCCGCAAACAGATCGCCTTCTACGGATCGACACCGGCGTACCGCAAAGTTCTCGAACTGCACGGCTGGGGCGATGTGGCGTCTGAGTTGCACCGGCTGTCGCTGCAGGGGGAATGGGACGGGATGACGACGCTGATCGATGACGAGATTCTGGATGCGTTCGCCGTTGTCGCGACGACGGACAAACTCGCTGCCGCGCTCAAAGAGCGCTGCGACGGCGTCATCGACCGCATGATGCCGGCGTTTCCCCGCACCCTTTCCAAAGACACTGTCACCGCGATATTGCACGAGCTGCGTCAATGAGGAGCCACCGATGAGCACACCGACGATGGATGACGCCGCCAAGGTCCTTGCCGACCCGCAGGCCTATGCCGACGAAACCAAGTTGCATGCCGCACTGACGCATCTGCGGGCCAACGCTCCGGTCTCCTGGGTCGAGGTGCCGAATTACCGTCCCTTCTGGGCCATCACCAAGCATGCGGACGTCTTGGAAATCGAGCGCAACAACACGTTGTTCACCAATTGGCCGCGCCCGGTTCTGACGACAGCAGAAGGCGACGAGCTGCAAGCCGCGGCCGGGGTGCGGACGCTGATCCATCTCGACGATCCACAACATCGCGTGGTGCGGGCGATCGGCGCGGATTGGTTCCGGCCCAAAGCGATGCGGGCGCTGAAGGTTCGCGTCGACGAGCTTGCCAAGAACTACGTCGACAAGATGATGGCGGTGGGCCCCGAGTGCGATTTCGTTCAAGAGGTCGCGGTGAATTACCCGCTGTACGTGATCATGTCGCTGCTGGGCATCCCCGAGTCGGACTTCCCGCGAATGCTCAAGCTCACCCAGGAACTGTTCGGCAGCGACGACAGCGAGTTCAAACGCGGCAGCAGCAACGAGGATCAATTACCGGCCCTGCTCGACATGTTCGGTTATTTCAATGGCGTTACCGCGTCACGCCGCGAACACCCGACCGAAGATCTGGCGTCCGCTATCGCCAACGCCCGCATCGATGGCGAGCCACTGTCGGACATCGAGACGGTGTCCTACTACCTCATAGTCGCCACCGCCGGCCACGACACTACTAGCGCGACCATCTCCGGCGGCCTGCATGGTCTGATCGAGAACCCCGACCAACTGCACCGGCTGCGTGATGATCTCGACCTGATGCCGCTGGCCACCGAGGAGATGATCCGATGGGTGACACCGGTCAAGGAATTCATGCGCACTGCAGCCGAAGACACCACGGTGCGCGGAGTGCCGATCGCGGCAGGAGAGTCACTGCTGTTGTCCTACGTATCGGCCAATCGGGATGAAGAGGTCTTCGCCGATCCGTTCCGCTTCGACGTCGGGCGCGATCCCAACAAGCATTTGGCTTTCGGTTACGGTGTGCACTTCTGTCTGGGCGCTGCGTTGGCCCGCATGGAAGTCAGCAGCTTCTTCTCCGAGCTGATACCGAGGCTGAAATCGATTGAGCTGACTGGCGATCCAGAGTCCGTGGCGACGACGTTCGTCGGCGGACTCAAGCACCTGCCAGTCCGGTATTCGCTGCGCTGATTAGGGCGCCTCGTCGTCATCCTGGAGAAGCTTCTCGGGGTGAAGAAAGGTGTTGATCCGCGGCTGCCCCCGGTCGAGATGCGGCGGTGGGATCCACTCTGTGTCGCCGCGCGCATTTTTGCGGGTGGTCCAGCCTCGGTCGGCGAGTTTGTGGTTGGGGCCACAGGCAAAGCTGAGGTGGTTGATGTCGGTGACAGGGTTGGTGGCGTAAGGGTTGTTGTGGTGGACTTCGCAGAGATAGCCGGGCACGGTGCAGCCGGGGAAGGTACAGCCACGATCCTTGGCGTGCAGCACAATTCGCTGGGCTGGTGAGGCGAGGCGTCGGGTGTGGTACAGCGCCAGCGCTTTGCCCTTGTCGAAGATCGCCAGGTAGTGGTGGGCATGGGAGCCCAGCCGGATCACATCAGACATTGGCAGCAGTGTGCCCCCGCCGGTCAACGCTTTGCCAGCGCCAGCTTCGAGTTCTTGCAGAGTCGTGGTGACGATAATGGAGGCCGGTAATCCGTTGTGTTGACCGAGGTCGCCGGAGGCCAGCAGGGCGCGGCCGGCCACTACGAGGGCGTCGTGGTTGCGCTGGTTCGCGCCGCGGGTGTCGCCCTGGATGGCGGCCTGTGACGGGGTGCCGCTGACACACGGCTCGATATCGTGTGGGTTGCACATGCCGGGCGCGGCCAACTTCGCGAAGACCGCGTCGATGGTCGCCCTCGCCTCGGGTGTCAGATAGCCGCTGATCGGGCTCATGCCGTCGATGTCCTGGTTACCGATGCTCAGGCCGCGGCGGCTGGCTCGATCCACGTCGGTGAAGTCGCCGTCGGGGTTGAGGCAGTCGGTGAGCTTGTCGGCCAGCTTGGCCAACTCATCGGGCCGGTACTCGCAGGCTAGGCCGGCCAGGTGAGCTTCGGCTTTGGCTCGGGTCTCGATGTCGACGAATTCGGGGATTCGGTGCCAGAAGCTGCGGATGACCGTGACATGGCCGGGACCGAGGTCGCCATTGCGCTGTGCCTCGGCGGTTGCGGGCAACACGGGCGGCAGCGCCTCACCGTTGAGCGCCTTCCGCTCGCCCAAGTCGGCGGCTTCATGGACCCGTCGTGATGCCTTGGCGCGGCTGATCCGCAACCGGTTGGCCAGAACAGGAGGAAGCTTGCCGCCCAACTCCGTCGGATCGGTCTGCTCGGCGAGTTGATTGATCAGGGCGTGTTCGATTGCGGGCTGTCCGCGCCGCATCTGTTCAAGGTTTTCCAGCACGGCCAGCCATTCGGGCGTGGTCAACACGTCGAACGTTAGGTCTCGCGCCCGTTTGTGAGCAGCCCAGAGCGCGTCGAGAACCTGGACGATCTCTTCGCGGCTACTGGAACACATGTTCGAATAATAGCTAGTAGGTCCGACAGCTGCAGAAAATTATCCGCAGGCGAAATTAAAGTGACACAAGTGATTTCGGACTTCGACACTAGCCGGCTCGGGAGCGCAGCCGGCAACGATCGATCAGGATCTCGGCCAGCAGCGCGGGTTCGCTGATCATCAGATCGTGGCAGGTGTCGACGGGGATCAGCGTCTGCACGCCGCCGAGCGCGGCGATGCTGCGTAACTGTATGCGGCGAAATAAGGCATGATCGTGCAGCGTCAGGATCCAGGTCCGCGGAACGTCGTCGGGCAGATCGCTGCGATCTACAGGTTCGGTGATGATCGTCGCTGCCTCAGGATGAATCCGGGACAACGTGAAGCGGCGCTGCTCACGAGTCATGCCGTTGCAAAAGATCAACGCGCTCAGCATATTCGGCATCGTCCCCGGCGGCCTTCGCAGCCGAACCGCCCGACGCACATACCAGGCCAGCGGTCCAACGAGCGTGTCGACGATCGCCTCGCCCTGCACGGGCAGGCAGCATGCCGCCAAGACCATCTCCCGCACCCGCGGGGAGCCCAGTTTGGTCACCATGCCGGGCAACGTGAGTCCGGCCAGCGAATGGCCGACGACTATCACGTCGCCGAGTCCAGCGGCTTCGATCTGCTCGACTGCCGATCGCACACAAGCGGCAATGCTCACCGTGGTCAGGTCGCCGGATGTGGCGCCGTGGCCGGGCATGTCCACCGCAAGTACCGGCAGATGCGGCGCCCGCCGACGCAACTCGTCGACGGTGAGATCCCAACAATCCGCCGAATGCTGGCCGCCGTGAACGAGAACCAAGGCCGGCGAATGCACGGATGTCCTCCTCAGAGGCGGCGGCTACGCCACTGCGAAATCGATGATGCCGCGGACGATTTCACCGTTGAGCAAGTCCGCGTAGGCATCGTTGATGTCGTCGAGACGGTAGCGCTTGGTGATCATCTCGTCGAGCAGCAGTTGCCCGCTCTGGTAGAGCTTGGCCAGCCGGTCGATGTCGGCCTTCGGGTTGCATGAGCCGAAGATGGTGCCCGCCAGCGTCTTGTTCATCAGGATGAATTCCTGCAAGTTGATTTTGACCGACTGGGTCAGCTGCGAGGTCATTCCGGTGAGCACACACGTGCCGCCCTTGCGAGTCAGTGCCACTCCATCGCGGACGTCTTCACGGCTCATCAAAGACGGCGATACCACCACGGCATCGGCCATCACGCCGTACGTCAGACCCCGCACCAAGTCCATCGCCTCCTCGGCCGATCCGGCGCTGTGCGTTGCGCCGAACCGCAATGCTGACTTCTGCTTGAACTCAACGGGATCGACGGCGATGATCTGTGCGGCCCCATTGATCCGCGCGCTCTGGATGGCGGCCGTGCCGATGCCGCCGACACCGATCACGACGACTGTGTCGCCGGCGCGCATGTTCGAGCGGTTGGAAACCGAGCCGTAGCCCGTTGGGATGGCGCACGACAGCAGGGCACTGGGCGCCAGCGGCAGGTGTTGATCGATCTTTACCAGCGAATTGGTCGATGCCACAGTGTGTTCGGCGAAGGTCCCGACCTTGGCGAGGTGGCCGAGGTCCCGGCCGTCGGCGGTGTGGTGGCGGAACGTGCCGTCTGTGGGCATGCCCGGGATCATGGTTCCGATGCCGGCGTCGCAGATGTACTCGGCTCCGGTTGCGCACCAACGGCATTGACCGCACACCGCCACGAAAGACATCACCACGTGATCGCCCCGGGCGAACTCCGTGACGCCCTCACCGACTTCTTGCACGATGCCCGAACCCTCATGCCCACCGATGGTGGGGAACATGGACGGCAATCCCATGGAACGCATGACCTCATTGGGCGCTGACATGTCGCCCTTGAGAATGTGGTCGTCGGAATGGCACAACCCGGCGGCGGCCATTTGCACCAGAACCTCGCCGGCCTTGGGCGCATCCAACTCGAATTCCTCGACAGACCAGGGCCCGCCGACGTCGTGCAGGATCGCGGCGCGGCTTTTCACGACACCGGGGTGAAAGTCACGGGCAAACTGTTGGGCGAGCGGAATGTCACCCCGACGATGCGGGTCTCGTCGTCGGGCTCGAGCGTGAGATTCTCGACCCGGTCCAGCAGGCTGTTCAGCATCACCCGGGTTTCCAACCGCGCCAAATGCATTCCCAGACACATGTGGATACCGCCGGCGAAGGCGATATGCGCCTGGCGCGGCCGGCGGATGTCAAAGGTGTTGGCATCCGGCCAGCGACTCTCATCCCGGTTGGCCGAACCCATGCACATGTCGATCTGGGCGTTGGCAGGGATTGTCTTGCCGCCGATCTCGACTTCCTCGGTCGTCGTCCGCATGACCATGGTCAGCGGCGTCTCGACCCGCAGGCCCTCTTCCATGGCGACTGGGATCAACGACCGGTCCTGCTGCACCATCGCCAATTGCTCGGGATGGGTCAGCAACAGATAGAGCAGGTTGCCCGACGACCGGTAGGTGGTCTCGAGACCGGCGGGCAGCAGCAGCCGCAAGAACGCGATGATCGCCTCGTCGGTGAGCTTCTCGCCGTCGATCTCCGCGGTACACAGGTCGCCGATGATGTCCTTGGTCGGCTTCTTGCGTCGCTGCTCAACCTGGTCGAGGAAGTAGCTGTGCAACTCGTTCGCCGCGATCAACCCCGCCTCGATGTCGGTCTGTATCGAGATGAGGCCGAGTGACAGTCGCCGAAACATGTCGAGATCTTCACGCGGGAGTCCGAGTAGTTCGGAGATGATCCGGGTCGGAAACTCGAACGTCAGCGCCTTCACCAAGTCGGCGTGGCCGTCGTGCTTGATCTCGTCAATCAATTGATCGCAGACCGGCCCGATGACCGACGGTTCCCACCGCTCCAGCGCGGTGGCGCGGAATGCCTTGGCCACCAAACTGCGATGGTCGTGATGTTCTTTGCCGCCCATCGCGAGGATGGTATGGCCCATCACCAAACCGATCGTCTTCTCGTACTCGGCGGAGGTGAAGACTTTGTCGTCGCGGAAGGCCTGGAAGACGCCGTCGTAGTCGAACAGCACCCATTCGTCTTCCGGTTTCAGCTCCGGTGGCAGCAGGTCGCTGTCGATCAACGTCCCATGGAACACCGGATCGGTGTGCCGCATGTATTCGAAGAACGGATAGGGGCTGGTCTCGCCGGTGACATCGAGGACGAGGGGTTGGTCCCCAACATCGGGGCGTTCGGTGCGCAGCGTCATTGCCGCTCCTTCGGGGTGCCGGGAATCTCGCTATCATAATATAGATAGCAACGAAGCCCAATGGCTTGTGGTGCTTACCGTAACGGGGACAGGATTGATCCGTGTTGGAACGCCGACTCGTGTGCTCCCTCGACGAGCTGCCACCTGGCGCGATGAAGTTGGTCGACGCCGGGAAGTTCGGCGTCGGGGTCTACAACGTCGCCGGTTCCCTGCACGCGATCGTCAACTACTGCTCGCACGAGGGTGCTCCGTTGTGCGAGGGCCTGATTGGCGGCACCAATGAGCCCGCGCCCGACGAACCAGGCGGGCTTCGGCGCGTCAAGGACGGCCAGATCGTCCGATGCCCTTGGCACAACTGGGAATTCGATGTCACGACGGGTCAAAACCTTGCCGACCCTAAGCGGCGGGTCCGCACCTACGACGTCGATGTCGACGACGGGAAGGTGTACCTGACCGCATGATCATCGACACGAATGTTCAGCCGCATTTCCGCTACAACGCCGAAATCAGGCGCTACCTACCCGATGCCCACAAACTGCGGGCGATCCCCGACGTGGAGCAACAGTGGTATCAGGCGCCGGGGGGAAACTACCGGCAGGACCTGTACGGCGAGCACTACCCGGGGTCAGACCGCGAAGCCGTTGCCCGCCACCTGTTCGACGATGCCAAAGTCGATTACGCGGTGCTGAACCCGTTGACCCGCGGCAACATTGCCGACTATCTGCTCAACAGCCGAATCTGTGCCGCGGTCAACGACTGGCTGCTGGACCGGTGGCTGGAACCCGATTCTTCGAACCGGTTCCGCGGCACCATCCGCGTCAACCCGGAGGATCCCAAGGGTGCGGTCGCCGAGATCGAGCGTCTTGCCGCACATCCCAAGCTGGTGCAAGTCGGTGTTCCGATGCAGTCCCGCGAGCCCTACGGCAAACCGATGTTCGAGCCGATCTGGGAAGCCGCTGCGGCGCACCGGCTTCCGGTAGCCGTGCATATTAACGGAGGCAACGGCGTCGACTATCCGCCCACGTTCGCCGGTCACGCCGACACCTATCCCGGCTACGCGGCCTTCATGCCGCTGAACTACTTCGTGCACTTGGCAACGTTGATCATCGAGGGCGTCTTCGGACGCCATCCCGATCTGAGGTTCGTCTTCGCTGACGGTGGTTACGACATCCTGACCCCGCTGATGTGGCGGCTGGACACTTTCTGGCTGTCGATGCGCGATCAGACACCCTGGGTCGACCGCTATCCCAGCGAGTACCTGCCAGCCCATGTCCGGTTCTGTTCGTCGGCTTTCGACGGGCCTACCGACCCCGGCCAGATGCAGCGATGGATGGAGTTCTCCGGCAAGGCCGAACTGCTGATGTACGGATCGGGCTACCCTCATTGGTCTAGGTCCTTACCCGAGGAGGCCGCCGGCGCTCTGGACAGCGCACAACGCGACAACGTGTTGTGGCGAAACGCCGGCGAACTTTACGGACTCGCCGCACCGGCACAGGGGAGCATCCGATGACCACGATCGAACGGGTCGACCCACACACCGAGCACGACGAGATCGCGGTGGCCATCGTCGACACCGATGTGCACCCGATGCCCGTCTCGACCGACGTGCTCAAGTCGTACGCGCCTCCCGAATGGGTGGACAAGATCTGGCCAACCGGCAACGCGGTCACACCGGTGCCGCACTTCTACGACACGCCCGATTCGTACAAGACCAACTCGATGCGTGTCGACGCGGCCCCACCCGGTGGCGGTTTCGCCGGCACCGATCCCGACTACGCCGCCAAACAACTGCTGCTCGACGCCGGGGTCAGCATTGCCACGCTGGAACCGATGTGCGATGCACAGCTTCCGCAGGCCGAACACGTGCTGAAGTCCACCTACAACGACTGGCTCGCCGACGTCTGGCTGGACCGCAATAACGCCCACGGTCGCTGGCGCGGATCGATCAGCGTCAGCGCGCAGGTGCCCGACCTGGCGGCGCGCGAGGTAGAACGGTGGGCGGGCCACCCGTACATGGCGCAGGTGTTGATGACGCCGCAGACGCGTGGAATCCCGTTCGGCAACCCGCATTTCGACCCCCTCTACGGGGCCGCGTCGGCCAACGGGCTACCGGTGGCCACCCACTTGATGGGGCAGACGCCATTCGAGCTGATCCCGCTGTATCCGGTCGGTAATCCGGCGCATTGGCATGACTTCTTCGCCTCGTGGCCGCTGCTCTATGTCTCGCATCTGATGAGTTTGGTGTTCGACGGCGCCTTCGATCGGCACCCCGATCTGCGCGTGGTGTTCGTCGAGGGCGGATTCACGTGGGCGATGCCGGTGATGTGGCGGATGGACCGGATCTGGGAAGCCCGTCGCGCCGACCTTCCGCACGTGCGTCGCCGGCCGTCGGAGTACGTCCGCGAACACGTCCGGTTCACCACCCAACCGCTGGAAGACGCCGACGTCAAACAGTTCCGCGACTACCTGGAAATGATGGACCTCGGCGACAACCTGATGTTCTCGACGGACTATCCGCACTGGAGTTACGACTCGCCGACGTACGCGATCAACCGGTTCCCGGCGCCCCAACGTGAGCGGATCATGCGCGGCAACGCGACCGCGTTGTACGGGCTGCCGTCCACCGTCAAAGCACTCCCCGGGGAGCAACCGGCCGTCGACGTCAGTTTCGAGTGAGTCGGCGGCTTGAGCACCGCGAGTCGCAGGTCTGCTGCGCCAACGGCTTAAATAGGGTGACCTAACACCGCCGAAGGACGAGAGCATGACGACTGAGACCGATCGCGCAACGGCCGGGAGGCCCAGGGGGATCGGCCGCATCGACCCGGCACTGCGTGACGCCGCAGCCGGCTTGGACGTCGACGAATTCCAGGCGGAGTCGCTTCCCGCCGAGCGAGAGCGTGCCGACCGGATCGCCGCCGATCGGGCGGCCGCCGTCGACACCGGCAACGTCGCAATAGAAGGCCGTGCCATTCCGGGCCCAGCCGGCCAGCAGCTTGGCCTGCGCCTATACCGCGGTCCGGTCACGACTGCGGCGCCACTGGTCGTCTACGCCCATGGCGGTGGCTTCGTAACCGGGAACCTCGACACCGACCACCCGCACTGCGTGCAACTGGCCCGCGACGCGGGCTGCCTGGTGGTATCGGTCGATTACCGCCTTGCGCCCGAGCACCCCTGCCCGGCAGCACTCGACGACGTGGAGGCGGCGTTTCGCTACGTCGTGGAGAACAGCGCGCAACTCGACGCGGACGGCAACCGGGTCGTGGTGATGGGGCGTGACGCGGGCGCGGCTCTGGTCGCCGCACTGGCTCAGCGCACGTTCGACCTGGAGGGCCCGACGATCCTGGCCCAGGTGCTGCACCAACCGATGCTGGATTCGGACGCGACGCCATCGCGACGGGAATTCCAGCGCACCCCGGGCCTCAACGGCCCCGCGGTGAGCCGCGCGTGGGCCCACTATCTCGGCCACGGCGCCGCGACGGCGCACCACGTTCCGGCCCATCGGGCGAATCTGGAAGGCCTGCCGCCGGCGTTCATCAGCTGCGCCGAGATCGACCCGTGCCGCGACGAAGCCATCGACTACGCGAACCGGTTGCTGCACGCCTACGTGCACACCGAGCTGCACGTGGTGGCCGCAACATTTCACGGGTTCGATTCGGCGGTACCGGACTGGGTGGTCTCACAGGAGAGCACCGCGTTGCACGCGCAAACGCTGCGCCGGTCGTTCGCCGTCTAGACCGGGCGACGACGATGCGGGCCGAACAGCGGCCCGCTGAGGAGTCGGCCAATCAGACCGGGCGACGACGATGCGGGCCGAACAGCGGCCCCCCGGGGAGTCGGCCAATCAGACTCATAACGGGTCGAACTTGGTGATCAGCCACTCACCATGCACCTTGGCCAACGACACCTTCGCGCTGCTGGACGCCATCGCTGGATCCGGCCGTTCCTTGCTGGTGGTCGCCTGGTTGATGAACACCAGCACCACCGCTTTGTCCGGATTCAGTTCAGATACTGCGGCGCCCGCCACCTGAGCAGTGGTCGTCACCCCTTTCGTTTGGGCGGCCGGCGTCACCACCTCCTTGGTGAACTGGTCGTAGTAGTTCAGGAAGTCCCCGGTGAGGTGTGATTTGGCCGCGGCGAAGTCCTGATTGAGGGTGTCGGGTTTGTACGACAGCAACGCCACCGTGCCGTCCCGCGCCGCGTTGACCGCGCTCTGTGCGACCGCGTCGTCGGTCTGCGTGTCGGGCCGAAGCTCGGTGAAGTACAGCCATACGGCCAGCCCACCGGCCGCCAGCAGACCCAGCACCAAAGCCGCCGGAATCAGCGGGATGGCGCGGAGACGTCGCCGGGCTGCGGACGAGCTGTCGGCGCTGTCCGCGGTCTTGTCGATCTCGTCGACGGCCGAGTCTTTCTCTTTGTCCTCTTTGTCATCGGTTGCGGTGTCGATCTCGACCCCTTCGGTGGGCTCGACGTCAGGCGTAGTTTCGTCGTCTGCGCTCACAGCACGAACTCCACTTTCGACAGCTTCAACTGATCGCCGTCGTGCACCACCGACACCCGGAACCGGAAGGTCCGCGGTTGATCCTTGGCGCCGGCGATATTGGTGACCCGCTCGTTGGCCAGCACCAGAACGACGGCGGAATCGTTGTTCATCGACTCGACCGCGGTGGCCGCGACCGACCCTTCGGTGACCGCCTTGGAATCCTTCACCACCGATTCGAAATCCTCTGCACGCCTTTGGAAGTCATCTTTGAAAGCGCCGGTGGCACTGTCGAGTACGCGCTGGACGTCTTCTTTGGCCTTGTTGAAATCCAGCGATGTCAGGTTGATGACGCCTTGCCGGGCGGCGGCGACGTAGGCCCCGGCGCGTTGCCGCTCCTGCACGACGCTGTGGTGATGCCAGGCCATCCAGCCGCTGACTCCGAGCAATGCGCAGATGGCGACGGCCGCGGCGATTGTCAGGCCCCGGGCCAAGTTCGGTGCCCGCAACCGGCGGCGACCCGGCTCGGGTTTGGCCGTCCCGGTCGGCGCAGAAGCTTCCGCAGTCTCGACGGTCTCGGTGGCCTCTGGCGCTTCTGAAGTCTCGTCGGCGCTATCTTCAGCCTCGTCTGCGTCCGCGGAGCCTGCTTCGGCTTCTTCGTCAGCCATTGCCTGCGCCTCGCGCCGCAATTTGATGGCGAGAGCCCGAGCGCGGGCGGCAGCGGCAAGCGCCTCGGCCTCAGCGGCTTCGGCCTCCGCTTGCTCGGCCAATGCGAGCGCGTCCGTCTTCGCCTTGGCGGAATCCTGCGGTCCTTTGGCGGTGTCAGTCATGGCGACTGCGGCTTCTCAACGTCATTATCGACTGAACTCCGGTATCTCTTACTGTATTGCTCATTGCTACCATCGGGTCACCAGCGACCACCGACTGGGACACACGCCGGGCCTTCATCCTCAAGGTGAAGGAAGGCCAGGAAGGTCTTAGCCAACATCATGACTGCCGTCGATTCCCCCGAAAAGATACTCTTCGCCTCCACCACCCAAGCATTTCTGCAAAAAGAGGTTCCGCTGAGCCGGGTGCGGGAGCTGCACTCTCAAGGTGTCTCCTTCGAGCCGGACTGGTGGCAGCGAGCCGCCGAGCTCGGGTGGACGGCGTTGCTGGTCCCCGAGGAACTCGGCGGCGGCAGCGTCTCGGGCGACGGTGTGGCTGATCTGGCAATGGTCGCCGAGCAACTCGGCAAGACGGTGGCTCCCGGCCCGTTGTATCCGGTCAGCACGGTGTTGGCCGGACTGGTGGATTCCGCCGACCCGCAGTCGCACGCGGCGACGATCGAGGCGCTGATCGCCGGTGAGACTGTCGCGTCGTGGGCGGTATACGAGCCCGGGCAGGGTTGGGCACCGCATGAGCCGGCGGTCACCGCGACGCCGACCGATTCCGGCTACCGCATCGACGGTGTCAAAGACCGCGTGGAGGCCGGTGCCCAGAGCAGCCAGCTGCTCGTGGTGGCGCGGTCCGACGACGGCGTGCGCCAATTCCTGGTGCCGACCGACGCAGCTGGTGTGCGGGTAGAGCCGCAGCAGTCGATCGATTTGGTGAAGCAGTACGCCCGTGTGCATTTCGACGGGGTCGAGATCGAGCACGTCGCGGCGATCGGCGGCACCGCCGAGTTGATCGACCGGCAAAGCCAGATCGCCCAGGTACTGCAGTGCGCCGAAGTGGTCGGCATTCTGCAGACCGTTTTCGACTTCACCGTGGCCTGGGCTTTGGATCGGCACAGTTTCGGCCGCCCGTTGGCGTCCTATCAGGCGCTCAAGCACCGCTTCGCCGATATGAAGATGTGGCTGGAGGCTTGCCGGGCAACAACTTCCGCGGCGGTGGTAGCCATCGCCGACCGTTCACCGGATGCCGCCTTGTCGGCCAGCATTGCCAAGTCCTACGTCGGGGAGATGGCCACCGAGATCATCCAGGCCTGCGTGCAGATGCACGGCGGAATCGGCGTGACGTGGGAGCACGACCTGCACGTGTACCTGCGGCGCGCTGCGCTGTACCGGTCCATGTTCGGTACGCCGGAAGAACACAACCTGCGGGTGTACCAGTTGCAGGAGGCGGGTCAGCAGGCGCCGAGGTCCGCCTGATGACCGAGACGTATCGCGCCGATGCTGTCGCCGAAGCCGAATCGATCGATGACTTCCGGGCTCGGGCGCGAGCCTGGCTGGCCGAGAACATGCCCCCCATCGATCCAGCGCACCCGCCGGCGGCTCATCGCGACGAGGAGCGTTGCTGGCTGCGCGCGCGCGAACTCCAAAAGCGGCTCTATGAAGGCGGATTCGCCGGGATCTGCTTTCCACGCGAGTACGGCGGCTTGGGTCTGGACTACGAGTATCAGAAGGCGTTCAACGACGAAAGCCTCAGCTATGAGATGCCGCTGATCCTCAACACGCCGACGTTCACCATCTGCTGCGCGACCTTGCTCGACACCGGCGGCGAGGAACAGAAGCGTCAGCACGTCGGCGCCGCGCTGCGGGGTGACGAGATATTGGTTCAGCTGTTGTCCGAGCCCAGCGGCGGCTCAGACCTCGCGGGCGTGCTCACCCGCGCAGAGCGCGATGGCGACCACTGGGTGCTCAACGGCGCAAAGACCTGGAGCACCAGCGCATTCGGCGCCGACTACGGTCTGTGCCTGGCCCGCACCAATTGGGATGTGCCCAAGCACGATGGCCTGACCATGTTCTTGGTGCCAATCAAGCATCCCGGAATCACGTTGCGGCGCATCACTCAGCTGAATGGATCCACCGAATTCTGCGAGGAGTTCCTCGATAACGTCGATGTCGGTGACGACGCTGTCGTCGGCGAGGTCAACGACGGGTGGTCGGTGGCGTCGCGCCAGCTCTATCACGAGCGCCGCGCGGTGGGCATGGGCTCGGAATTCGCCAGCGGCAGCGGCAGCGAGGGCGGCCGATCGACCCCGGTGAACTACATGCGGCTGGCCGAGAAGACCGGACAAGCCGACAACGAGCGAGTGCGGCAGATCGCCGGACGGGCGCTGGTGCACCGGGCGGTCAGTGACCAACTAGGAGCCCACGTCTTCCGCAGCGTCAACGACGGCACGCTGCCGCCCGCCGCGGGTACGCTGCTGCGGCTATTCCACGCCGAGACAGTAACTTTGGAGATGGACGCCGGATTGGCCATCAGCGGAACGGCCGGAGTCGTCGGCGCCGAGGGGGAGGGCCTGGAGACCGGTCTGCGCTATCTCGCCCGGCAAACGGTTTGCATTGGTGGCGGCACCAGCGAGTTGGCCCGCAACGTCATCGGCGAGCGGGTGTTGAACTTCCCTCGCGAATACGCCGCCGACCGCGGCGTGCCGTTCAATCAGGTCAAGCACGGGAAAGCCGGCCGCTAAACCGTCCGCGCCAGCCGGTGCGTCAGCAATTCGGCGAACCGCGCCGGATCTTCGGGCGCGTTACCTTCAGCGAGAAGTGCTGCACCATAGAGCAATTCGGCAGTCTCGCCATTCGCCGGGTCGTCGCCGCGGTCTTTGTGGGCCTGCTGCAGGCCGGTGATGAGCGGGTGGTTCGGGTTGAGCTCCAACGTCCGCTTGCCGACCGGGACATCCTGCCCGGTCGCCCGGTAGATGCGGGCCAGCGACGGAGTCACGCCGAAGGCGTCGGTGATCAGGCAGGCCGGCGAGTCGGTCAGGCGGGTGGATAGCCGCACCTCCTTGACGTGCTCGCTCAGCGTCTCGGCCAGCCAGGTCAGCAGATCGGCGAAATCCTCTTCCTGTTCTTTACGTTCGGCCTCGTGCGCCGCCTTCTCTTCTTCGGAGTCGAGGTCTACGTCGCCCATGGCCACCGACTGCAGGGGTTTGCCATCGAACTCGGTCACCGATCCCAACCAGATCTCGTCGACAGTGTCGGAGAGCAGGAGCACCTCATAGCCTTTCGCTTTGAACGCTTCGAGGTGCGGCGTGTTCAGGATCTGGTGCGGCGATTCACCGGTGGCGTAAAAGATCTGCCGCTGGTCTTCTTTCATCCGCCCGACATACTCGGCCAGCGTGGTCAGCTGCTCCTCGCTGTGCGTTGACGCGAACGACGCGATCTCCAGCAGCGACTCCTGGTTGTCGAAGTCCCGCATCAGTCCTTCTTTGAGGACCTTGCCGAACTCATTCCAGAATGTGCGGTAATCGTCCGGCCGCTCAGACTGCAGATCCTTGATGGTCGACAGGACCTTTTTGGTCAACCGCCGCAGGATCGCGTTGATCTGCCGGTCCTGCTGCAGGATCTCGCGGGAAACGTTCAGCGACAGGTCCTGTGCGTCCACGACACCCTTGACGAACCGCAGGTATCGAGGCATCAGCTGGTCGCAGTCGCCCATGATGAAGACGCGTTTGACATACAGCTGCACGCCGATCGATGCGTCCGGTTCGTATAAGTCGAGCGGGGCCCGTGACGGGATGAAGAGCAATGCTTGATATTCGAAAGTGCCCTCGGCCTTCATCGAGATGACCTCGAGCGGCTCGTCCCAGGCGTGCGCTACGTGCTTGTAGAACTCCTTGTACTCCTCGTCGGATACCTCGTCTTTGGGCCGGGCCCACAGCGCTTTACCCGAGTTGAGGGTCTCGACCTCCGTGGTGACGGTGTCTTCGCCGCCATTTTCACCGGGTGTGGTCTTTTCGACCTGCATCCGGATCGGCCAGGCGATGAAGTCGGAGTATTTCTTGACCAGCGTCCTGATCTTCCACTCCGAGGTGTAGTCGTGCATTGCATCCTCGGCGTCCACTGGCTTGAGATGCAGGGTGACCGTTGTCCCTTGCGGTGCGCCCTCAACGGTGCCGATGGTGTAGGTGCCATCGCCGCTCGACTCCCACTTCGTGGCCTCGCTGTCGCCCGCCTTGTGCGTGAGCAGCTCGACCTTGTCGGCCACCATGAAGGTGGAGTAGAAGCCGATGCCGAACTGACCGATCAGCTCCTCGGAGACGGCTGTGTTTTTAGCGTTCTGCGCGTCCCTTAACTGCTGACGCAGCTCGGCGGTACCGGATTTGGCCAGCGTGCCGATCAGATCGACCACCTCGGCGCGGGTCATGCCGATGCCGTTGTCGCGGATGGTCAGCGCGCGAGAGTCCTTGTCGACGTCGATCTCGATATGCAGATCGGACGTGTCGACGTCCAGGTCTTTGTTGCGGAATGCTTCGATCCGCAGCTTGTCGAGCGCATCGGAGGCGTTCGAGATCAACTCGCGCAGAAACGAATCCTTGTCGGAGTAGACCGAGTGGACCATCAGGTCCAGCAGTTGCCGCGCCTCGGCCTGAAACTCCAGCTGTTCGACGCCCGAAGTCATGACATGTCCCTCCACCAGACGGTATTCGAGGGCAGGCTACAGGCTCCGACCACCAGCGCGCCGCCAGGGGTCACCGCCCACGACGTTCTCCACCTTGATGACGTCTGCGCCACTGCCCGCCAACGCGGCAACGGCAGCCGGAACGTATGTCTACGAAGCTCGCTCGACGACCCGGACGCCAGTGAGCACGCCTGTCATCCGTTCGCCCCTTTTCGGTGTCTTTTCTATTTTAGGTAGTATAGATACTATAGATATTCGTCAGCCTGTCCTGCAATGACGCAGCGCGTGGAAGAGAAGCAATGGAGTCGAACGCTCGTCCGGTCCTAATCGACGGCCGGGTCAGCGCCCATGCCGAGCCCACAGCGATGACTACAGATGACGGTCCCCATATCGAATGGCTTGAGCCCCAATGTAGGTCGCATTGTTGAGCGCATGAGAAGGGATCGGCTATGGGCAGGGTGACAGGCAAGGTCGCGGTAATCAGTGGAGCCGCGCGCGGACAGGGGCGCTCGCACGCGCGGATGCTCGCCGCCGAGGGCGCTGACATCGTCGCGATCGACTTGTGCGAAGACATCGAAACCAACGAGTACCCGCTGGCCCGGCCCGAAGACCTCGACGAAACCGCTCGTCTGGTCGAGAAGGAGGGCCAGCGCGTTGTCACCGAGATCGCCGATGTTCGCGACCGCGCGGCACTGTCGGCGGCGATCGACCGCGGCGTCGCAGAGCTTGGTCACCTCGACATCGTGGTCGCCAACGCCGGCATCTGTCCGTTGACGGCGGGCCTGCCGGCGCAGGCCTTCGCCGATGCCGTCGACGTGGATCTGGGCGGGGTGCTCAACTTGGTGCACGCCAGCCTCAAGCATCTGGACGCCGGCGCGTCGATCATCGTGATCGGGTCCAACGCGGCCTTCATGTCGTCGATGAACACCTCCGGGATCGACGGCGGTCCAGGAGGAGCGGGGTACGCCTTCGCGAAAATCGCTGCCGCGCACTATGTCAACGACTTCGCTCGCGCACTGGCTCCCTTTTCCATCCGGATGAACGCCGTGCACCCGACCAACGTCAACACCGACATGTTGCACAGCGCACCGATGTACCGAGCCTTCCGGCCCGACCTGAAGAACCCGACCCGCGAGGACGCCGAACCGGTTTTCCCGCTGGTGCAGGCCATGCCGATTCCCTACGTCGAACCCGAGGACATCAGCGAGGCCGTGCTGTTCTTGGCGTCCGACGCCGCCCGCTACATCACCGGCCAGCAGCTCCGCGTCGACGGCGGAGGGTTCCTGAAGGTGAAGCCGTGGTCGGGCGGTTAAAGGCCGGTCAACCACACTGCACCGCAAGCGAAATGGAGAGGTGAAGATGCCTAAAGGGATCATCTACCTGGAGACCACGCCGGTGTCGGCCGACCGCGAGGCCGAGTACCACAAGTGGTACAACGACACGCATTTGGCGGAGATCTGCTCGGTGGACGGGATCGTCTCGGCGCGCCGCTTCGCGCCGACCGACGGCAAAGGCCCGTTCATCGCCATCTACGAGCTCGACTGCGATGACCTCGACTCCGTGGTCCAACGGCTGGGGGAGCTCGGCGCCAGCGGCAAAATGTCATCGCTGGAGCTGCTAAAGATGGAGACGCCGCCAATTCCCAAGGTCTACGGGGAGATTGGTTCCTACACAAAGTGACTCCGGTCGCAGAGGTCTCGGCAGAAGTGCACAAGCGCCTCTATGCCTTGATGGTGCTGATGAAGGCCGCCGACGACCGGCTCTCCAAGGGGATCGGCACCGGAGAGTTCATGTGCGTGTACTGGCCGTCGCGCGGTCAGGAGGCGATCGCCGCCGCGATGGGTGTCGCACTGCGGGCCGACGACCAGCTGGTGACCACCTACCGCGGACTGCACGATCTGATCGGCAAAGGCGTGCCGCTCGAAGAGATTTACGGCGAGATGATGGGGCGCACGACGGGCGCCAGCCGTGGTAAGGGCGGCACCATGCACATCGCCAAACCCGAGAACGGGGTGATGCTGTCGACCGGCATCGTTGGCGCCGGCCCGCCGGTGGCGGTGGGCCTGGCGATGTCCGCCAAACGCAAAGGCCTTGATCGCGTCACCGTGGTCAGCTTCGGCGACGGTGCGACCAACACCGGCTCGTTTCACGAGGCGGCCAACATGGCCGCGCTGTGGGATCTGCCGATGGTCTTCGTGTGCCAGAACAATCTTTACGCCGAGATGACGCCCACCAGGGACACCATGAAGCTCGAGCACGTCGCCGAACGTGCGGCCGGCTACGGCATGCCGGGTGTGCGTGTCGACGGCAACGACCCGCTGGCGGTGAAATCAGTTCTCGACGAGGCGCTGCGGCGAGCCCGCTCCGGCGGCGGCCCCACCTTCATCGAGTGTGTGACCTTCCGTTTCCGGGGCCACTACTTCGGTGACCGGATGCCGTACATCCCCAAGGAACAGCTGGCCGCGGCGATGGATGCCGACCCGGTGCCGAAGTTCCGCGCGCGGCTCGCCGAAGCGGGCATCTGCGGCGAAGCCGAGTTGGATGGCATCGACCACGATGCGCTCGCAACGGTGCAGACAGCGCTGCAAACCGTGATGAGCGCCGATTCCCCGGCGGTCGACGAACTCGACCGCGACGTGTATGCAACCCCGATCAAGTTCCCGGTGTAATGGCATGAACGACAAAGAGATGACGATGCGCGAGGCGCTGAACCTCGCGTTGGACCAGGCGCTGCAGGCCGACGACCGAGTGTTCCTGCTCGGTGAGGACATCGCGGACCCTGGGGCGTCGGGTCCCACCGCGGGCCTGTCGACGAAATACGGCCACGACCGTGTCCTGGACACCCCGATATCGGAGGCGGCGATCGTCGGCGCCGCGATCGGCGCGGCGATCGACGGAATGCTGCCGGTGGCCGAGATCATGATCATGGACTTCATCGGTATCGCTGCCGACCAGCTGATCAACAACGCCGCCAAACTGCGATTCATGACCGCTGGGCGCACCACGGCGCCGATCACCGTTCGCACCCAGGTCTATGCGGGGTTGGCCACCGGCGCGACTCATTCGCAGAGCCTGGAGGCGTGGTTCATGCATATCCCCGGGATGAAGGTGATCGTGCCGTCCACCCCACGGGACGGCAAAGGCCTACTTGCGTCGGCGATCTTCGACGAGGACCCGTGTCTGTTCGTCGAAACGATTCGGCTGCAGGGCAAGAAGGGGCTGGTTCCCGTCGACCCTGGCTTCAGGATTCCGCTGGGCCAGGCCGACATCAAGCGTTCCGGCACCGACGTGAGCTTGATCAGCTACGGCCGGGCCGTGCACGACGCGCTGGCAGCGGCCGAAACCCTGGCCGGCCAAGGCGTCAGCGCAGAGGTCGTCGACCTACGGACTCTGGTTCCACTCGACGTCGACACGATCGTCGAATCCGCGCGCCGAACTCGTCGGGCTGTAATCATCCACGACGCAGTGCAATTCGGCGGCCCCGGAGCAGAGATCGCCGCGATCCTGCAGTCCGAGCTGTTCGGCGAGCTCGTCGCGCCCGTCGAACGGGTCGCCGCCAGGTTCATCCCCAACCCCGCCGCAGCCGCGCTGGAGGCGACTGTGTATCCGTCGCCGGAGCGGATCGTCGCCGCCGCTCAGCGGACTCTGGACAGGGCGGGAGCCCGTGGCTGACTTCATCATCCGCATTCCGCGGGTATCGGTCGCCGTCTCGGAGGCTGAGCTCACCGATCTGCTCGTCGACGCCGGACAGCATGTGGACGAGGGCACACCGATCTACGTGATCGCGACCGAGAAGGTGGAGCAGGAAATCGAGGCTGGGGCCTCGGGCACCGTGCGGTGGACGGGGCAGATCGGGACTACTTACGACATCGGCGCAGAAATTGGCGTCATCACTTCATAGAGGAAAGGTAAAAACTTATGGACCTCAACGAAACTCGCGAAAGAATCATCTACCAAAAAGAGGGGCCGATCGCGAAGATCACCCTCAACTGGCCCGAGAAGGCGAATGCTCAGGACCAGAAGCTGGCCGAAGAGGTCGACGCCGCGTTGCTGGATGCAGACCGCGACTACGACATCAAGGTTTTGGTGCTCAAGGCCAACGGTAAGGGATTCTGCTCGGGGCACGCGATCGGCAACAACGCCGTCGACTATCCGGCGTTCGTGGAGAACGCCATGGTGACAGGCCACCCGTGGAAGGCGCAGTCGGATCTCTTCGTCAAGCCAACCCTGAACCTGTGGGAGTTCTCCAAGCCCACCATCGCGCAGGTGCACGGCTACTGTGTGGGCGGCGGTACGCACATGGGTCTGACCACCGACATCGTCATAGCCTCCGAGGACGCCTACTTCTCCTACCCGCCCCTGCAGGGGTTCGGCATGCCATCCGGTGAATGTTCCATCGAGCCTTGGGTGTTCATGAACTGGCGCCGCGCCGCCTACTATCTGTTCACCGCCGAGGTGATCGACGCCAAGAAGGCACTTGAGGTCGGCCTCGTCAACGAGGTGGTCAAGCGCGAGGACCTGGACGACCGGGTGGACGCGATCGCCCGCCACATTGCCCAGGCACCGTTGACGACGCTGATGCTCACCAAGGCCAACCTGAAGCGAGCCTGGGAACTGATGGGAATGCGGGTGCACTGGCAGAGCTCCAACGACCTCGTCGCGCTCGCGTCGATCAGCAAGGACGTGCAGCAGCTGATTCAGACCGTCTTCAAGGACAAGGTGCTGCCGTCCGAGCACGCCCGACGCCAGGCCGCCGCTGCCGCATCGACCGACGGCGCCACAGCCGGCTAGTCGCCCAAGCTGTCGTGAACATCGTCGATCACGCGATCAGCGCCGGTCAGTCGCCGGCGCTGATCCTGTCCGACGGCGGGGTGATGTCCTTTGGCGAGCTACATGTCAGGAGCCAACGGGTCGCCGCGGTGCTGCGCGGTGCGGGACTGCGGCCCGGCGACGGCGTGGCACTGGTGCTGCCAAACCGGCCGGAGTTCTTCGAAATCACCTGGGGTTGCCAACTATCCGGGCTTTACTACACCGCGGTGAACACCCATTTCACGCCCGATGAAGTCGCCTACGTGATCGACGACTCCGACGCGAAGGCGGTGTTCGTCGATGCGTCGATGGGCGACCTCGCCGCGCATCTGCGCAGTGCGAATGCCGCCGTCGACGTCCACATCGCGGTCGGTGGGGATCTGCCGGGCTGGCAGTCCTATGACGACGCCATGGCGGCGGCGGGGGATGTGCCGCCGGTGTCGGACGGGTCGGAGATGCTGTACTCGTCGGGCACCACCGGACGGCCCAAGGCCGTTCGGCGGCCACTTCCGACCGATGGCAACGGCTCATGGGCGCAGTCAGTCCTCGAGATGGCGCTGATCCACAAATACGGCATGAGCGCGGAGAACGTGTACCTCTCGCCGGCACCGATGTATCACGCCGCCGGAGTGAACTACACGATGGCGGTCAATCGTGTTGGCGCTGCGGCGATCATCATGCGCAAGTTCGACGCTGAGGACGTATTGCGCTTGATCGAGAAGCACCGGGTGACCCACGCTCAGTTCGTCCCGACGATGTTCGTGCGGATGCTGAAGTTGCCCGAGGCCGTTCGCCGGCGATACGACGTCTCCAGCCTGCGGTGCGTCATCCACGCGGCCGCGCCGTGCCCGGTGGATGTCAAGCACCAGATGATGGACTGGTTCGGCCCGATCATCCACGAATACTATGGGGGGACTGAGGGATTCGCGGGCACCACGATCGGCCCGGAAGAGTGGCTGTCCCACCCGGGCTCGGTCGGGATACCGATGTCCCCGGTGCATGTGGTCGGCGACGACGGAGAAGAACTGTCGGTCGGGCAGACAGGTGAGCTCTACTTCGAAGGTGGGCCGACGTTCGAATACTTCAAGGATCCCGCCAAGACTGCCTCGGTCTTCAACGAGCACGGCTGGCGTTCACTGGGGGACATGGGTTACGTCGACGACGAGGGCTACCTCTACCTCACCGACCGGTCGACGTTCATGGTCGTCTCCGGCGGGGTGAACATCTACCCGCAAGAAGCGGAGAACTTGCTGGTAATGCACCCCAAGCTCGTCGACGCGGCGGTGTTCGGCGTGCCGAACGAGGAGTTCGGTGAAGAGGTGAAGGCCGTCGTCCAGCCGGTCGACGGCGTCGCGGCCGGGCCCCAATTGGAAGCCGAGCTGATCGAGTATTGCCGAACACACCTCGCGGGCTATAAATGTCCGCGCACAATCGAATTCGATGCCGAGCTGCCGCGCGACCCGAACGGGAAGCTCTACAAGAGACGGATCCGCGAACGCTTCTGGCAAGGGCGCGCGTCGCGGATCGTATGAGCTGACAAGGATAATCGGATGAACTCGCGAACTGACGTGAACTGGACACCGCTGACGGTGCCGTTGGCTGTTGAGAGCCCGGACCGGATTCCCAAGCAGCGCTATTACGACCCCGACTTCTACGCGTTAGAAGCCGAGCTGTTCTGGCCGCGGGTGTGGCAGATGGCGTGTCGACTCGAGGAGATCCCCAAGCCAGGCGACTTCGTCGAATACGAGATCCTAGACCAGTCGATCATCGTCGTGCGACTCGATGCCGACACCGTGCGGGCCTATCACAACGCCTGCCGCCACCGCGGCGTAAAGCTGGTCGAGGGCAACGGAAACCGCCGAACCTTCGTTTGCCCGTTCCACGGCTGGTGCTGGGGTATCGACGGCCGCAACACGTTCGTGTTGCGACCCGAGGCCTTCGCCGAGGAGAACATGTCCGTAGACGACCTGCAGCTCGTCTCGGTCAAATGCGAGCTCTGGGGCGGATGCGCGTGGATCAATCTCGACGACAACGCCCCGCCGCTACGCGACTGGATGGAACCCTTCGCATCGATCTACGACGCCTGGAAAGTCGAATCGCTGCGCGTCGAATGGTGGCAATCCTGCCGACTGCCGGTGAACTGGAAGTTGGCGACGGCCGCGTTCATGGAGGGCTACCACGTCCCGCAGACGCACCCGCAATTGCTGCCGTCGGCGCAGACCGGCGCCCCGTCGGAAGCGGTACATCCCGTCGTCGCGAGCAGTCTCTACTTCATGCGCACGCTGGGCGACGGCATGGGTGGCATGACCCATGAGAACGACATCCGCATCGCCGAGGGCATGCAGACCGTCACGCTGCCGGCGGATCCGGCTGAGGCGCTGGCCGGTTGGCGCGGCGCTCTCAACGATGCGGTGGTGGCCTGGCACCGGGCGCGGGGAAGCGACATGCCCGACCTGAACGACCTCGTCCGCCGGGGTATTACCGACGCGATCGGGTTCGCCTTCCCGCACCACTTCATCCTGCCCACCTACAGCAGCGCCTCCTCATACCGGATCCGTCCGCTCGGCCCCGAGGAAACCCTGTTCGAGATCTGGTCGCTGACTCGGATGCCGGGCGACCTGTCCGCCGGAAAGCCCACACCACCGGAGCCGTGGGCGCCGGACGATCCGCGCTGGCCGCCGATCCCGGCTCAGGACTTCTCCAACCTGCCGCGGCAGCAAAAAGGACTGCGTTCGAAGGGCTTTGAGTACATGCGGTTATCAGACCAGATCGAAGGGTTGATCTCGAACTTCGAACGCGTGGTTGACGGCTTTCTCGCCGGCTTGCCATACGACGCGCTGGTACCCGCGATCCAGAAGACGAACACCACCATCGATGTACCGATCGCCGATCTCGGTTTCACCTCGGAGGAGCGATGACCACTCAATGGGACCGTTCAGTTGACCTGGTGATCGCCGGCAGCGGCGGCGGCGGCATGGTGGCGGGGCTGGCCGCGCTCGACTGTGGTCTCGAGCCGCTGATCGTGGAAAAGCAAGCCCTGGTGGGCGGTTCGACCGGATTGTCCGGTGGCATCGTCTGGCTGCCCAACAACCCGCTGATGCGGGCCGACGGCATAGCGGATTCGCATGACGACGGCCTTGCCTATCTCGCCGACGTCGTGGGCGACATCGGCGCACCATCGTCACCCGAGCGCCGCGAGATGTTTCTGACTGCGGGCTACGAGATGCTCAACTTCCTGATCCGCAAAGGTGTGCAGCTCATCCGCTGCGAGGGGTGGAGCGACTACTACCCGAACCACAAAGGTGGCAACTCCATCGGCCGCGCCGTCGAGGGCATTCCGTTCGACGCCGCGGAGTTGGGCAGCTGGAGTGACAAGGTACAGCCGCCGCTGGCCAAGAACTACGGCTACGCGGTGCTGACCAACGAGCTCCGCTCAGTTCAGTACTTCAACCGTGCGCCAAAGGCTTTCGCCGTAGCGACCCGGGTGTTCATCCGCACCGCTGCGGCGCGGATACGTCGGCGCCAGATTCTGACCAATGGCGCCTCGCTGATCGCTCAGATGCTCAAGGCGCTAATCGATCTCGGCGACGGCCAGCCACCGCTGTGGATCAACGCCGCTATGGACGACCTCATCGTCGAAGACGGTCGCGTCGTCGGTGCGCGCATCGTCCACGACGGCACACCGCTAAACGTCGAGGCGCGCAAAGGCGTGTTGTTGGCCGCCGGCGGATTCGGGCACAACGCCGAGATGCGGCGGCAATACAGCGGCGATCAACCCAACGATGCCAAGTGGTCAATCGCGAACGCCGGCGACACCGGCGAAGTGCTGCAGACTGCGATGCGACTGGGCGCGAAGACCGATCTGCTCGACGAAGCATGGTGGTTGCCTTCGGTTTTCATCGCCAATGGCGGGGCGGTCGCCGCGTCGCTGGGTTCGGGCCGTCAACGGCCCGGCGCCATCTACGTGGACTCGACCGGCAGGAGATTCTGCAACGAGTCGAACTCCTACGTGGAGGTCGGCAAGGCGATGTACGCGAACAAGGCGGTGCCGTGCTGGATGGTCTTCGACGACGGATACGTTCGCCGCTACGTCACCAGCGTCAACCCGCTGAAGCGCAACCGTCGGCTGCCGTCCGAGCTGATCGATTCCGGTGCGGTCAAACGTGCGGACACTATCGAGGACCTGGCCCGCCAAACCGACCTCCCCGCAGACGAATTGACGCGCACGATCCATCGCTTCAACCAGTTCGCAGTCAAGGGGCTGGACCCCGACTTCGGCAGAGGGCAGTCGGCCTACAACGATTGCCTGGGTGATCCGGGGTATCGGCCCAACGCCGCAGTCGGTCCGCTGGAGAGGGCGCCGTTCTACGCGACGAGGGTGCTGCCGGCCGACGTCGGGACGTGTGGTGGCGTGATCACCAATGAGTACGCACAGGTGCTCGACGAGAAGGATCAGGTAATCGACGGCCTATACGCCACCGGCAACACCACCGCGACGGTGATGGGCCGAACCTATCCGGGCGCCGGCGCAAGCATCGCCAGCTCAATGGTGTTCGGTTATGTCGCCGCTCGGCATGCAGCTGGACGCAAGCTGGCCGGCGAGAAGAGCCGCTGACGGATCGTTATGAGCCGTCGCCGCGCCGAGTGTGCGGCCAGTCGCACGTTCGGCATCGAGTGTGCGGCCAGCTTCACACGGGCGGTGCGGATGACTGGCTGTCGCCTTCGTCGCGGCCGACGAAATCCCTTGGCTTCAAACCCGATTGCATGAGTTGTGCCCGACGTTCCTGGACGTCGGACGCCGCACCGACCATGTTGGTCAGGATGTGGCTGACTTGCAGGTGCACCCGCATGCCCATCAACTCATAGGCGCGCTTGACGCTGTTCTTGACCGCCATCGACGTGGTCAGCGGGATCTGGGCGATCTTGCGTGCCATTTCCTCGACGGTGTCTTCGAGATCATCGCGGGGCACCACCTTGTTGAGCAGTCCCCATTCCAACGCGTCGGCGGCCGACAGCGTCGGCGCCAGCAGCAGCCAGTCCATCGTGCGATGCCAGTTCATCAGCAGCCACGGCTCGATCATGGTGTGCCCACCGGGCTCGCCCAGACTCTGCGCGAGCGGCATCTGGAAATAGGCGTCCTCGGATGCCACGCAGAAGTCGGTCAGCAGGCCCAGATAGATCCCACCACCCATGCAGTAGCCGTGAATCTGCGAGATGGTCGGTTTCGGAAATTCCCACAGGTACAACGTCGGCCACAGGAACAGGTCGGCGGTGCCTTTGTAGAGGTCCTCGAAGGTGTCCCCGAAATCGGGATAAGGGTTCTCGTCGGGACCCCAGCGGGCGACGTGCCCGCCGCAGAAGCCGTTTCCGTTGGCCTTGATGATCACGACTTTGATGTCGCGGTCACGGTCGGCTTCGTGCAGGCAGGCGTCGACCTCCTGGACCAGCGTCGCGTCCTTGGTGTTGGCCTTGTCGGCCCGGTTCAGGATGATCCGCGCGATCGGCGGTTCACGTTCGTAGATAACCGCTTCCAGGGTGCGCCGTTCCATCCCGGTGACATTACCGGAAGCCGCTACATTCGAATTCGATTAACGGTTGCACGATGTTCGCCGAAGGAGTGAAGTGTATTCAGAGCGCTGGACGCCGCTGTAAGGCAATCGATCCAGATCTTGATAACGAACGGAATGCTTATGACGACCCCGTCGGATCGGGCGGCGCAACTGGAACTGGTTGCGCGCCTCCAATCGTCTTATCCCGAACTCCCGGATGCACCGACCCCGGATCTCATTGATCACGACCGATTTACCGCCTACACGAAGACCCCGCATGATGTCGGTGGCGAGCCGGACGCCCCGATGGAATTTGAAAATAAGCAATACGAGATCTGGGAGGAGAACACCTACGTCACGTGTGAGGTGCTCGGCTGGCGTGGGATCTGGTTGTCCGAGGAACGTCGCCGGATGGGCAACGTCGATTTGGGCCGTACCATCTATCTGGGGCTTCCGTATTACGGGCGGTGGCTGCTGGCCGTCGTACGAGTACTCGCGGAAAAGCATCACATCGGCCTGAGCGAATTAGCCGAGCGGATGGCCGAGGTAAAAGCGCGGTACGCCGGCGGCCTGCGCGCAAATCCGTTGAAGGCCAAGCCCAAATTTGAAGGCGACCCCGCCACGGTGAAACGCAACCGGCACCACGCGCACGCGGTTGGGAAAGGCGACCCGCAAGTGTTTGCCGGACAGGCTGGCACCCCGAAGTTCAACGTCGGCGACAAGGTTGTGGTGCGAGACCTTCCCGTGTTGCTCTACACCCGCACTCAGGAGTACGTGCGTGGCGCGACGGGCGAGATCGCGGTTGTCTCCTACGAAAGTCCGGCCGCCGAAGACGAGACGTGGGATGGGCCCGACCAGAAGCCCGAATGGTTCTACATTGTGCGGTTCAACATGTCGGAGTTGTGGCACAACTACACCGGTCCCGGCAACGACACACTGCAGACCGAAATTCCTGAGCGGTGGCTCGAGGTGGCAGCATGACCGACCACGACCACGACCGTACCGCCGCGCCCATGGTGGATGAGATCACCGACTTCGAAGTCCTCGAGATCGCACTTCGCGAATTATGCATAGAGAAGGGAATTTTCACCGCCGAGGAACACCGTCACTTCACCGAGTTCGCAGAGCAGATCGGCCCGACCCCTGCCGCTCATCTTGTGGCGCGGGCCTGGCTCGACGCCGAGTTCAAGGAGCTGGTCCGCACCGATCCGATGGCCGCCAGCAAAGAAGTCGGCGTCGACTGGCTGCAACCTACCGGGTTCGGGACGCCGAGTGATTTCACGGCGTTCCATGTGCTCGAAGACACCCCCACGCTGCATCACGTCATCGTATGCACGCTGTGCTCCTGTTATCCGCGTCCGATCCTGGGCAACTCACCAGAGTGGTACCGCACGCCCAACTTCCGCCGTCGTATCGTGCGCTGGCCGCGCCAAGTGCTCGCGGAGTTCGGCCTGTACCTATCGGAAGATGTCGAGATTCGGGTGGAGGATTCGAACCAGAAGCACCGTTTCATGGTGCTGCCGGTGCGCCCCAGCGGGACGGACGGCTGGACCGAGGATCAGCTGGTCGAGATCATCACCCGCGACTGCCTGATCGGAGTCGCGCTGCCCAAGGTCGGCGTGACGACCAACGCAGTCACCGAAACCCGCCCCGCTATCCATCCCGTGGACCAGTGAGCAGCGAGGGCAACCCATGAGTGCTTCGGGAAAACCGCATCCGGACGATGTCGCGTCGATCGCGCCGCTGGCGAAAATTATTGGAAGAAATCAGGTCTGGGGCCGTATGGCGGCGAAGTACGGGGTCGACAACCCGCTGCCGCCCTGGAAGACGAGCCTCGACGGGATCTGCGACGCGCTTGACCAAAGCAGCTGCGGCGCCGCGCTACCCGGCGTCGACCAGCGCAATGAAGAAGACACGCTGTCAGCAACTGTCTACTCTGACTTGCCGTATCCGGAGAACCGGTTGGTCGCGCTGGCGCATTCGCTGGTGCGGCGCGGGCTCATCAACGAAACCGAGCTGGCGGAACGCCTCGCAGCTGTTCGCGCCAGGCTTGAAGCCTGACGATGCGGACGTGGTGACCGGCGGATCAGGCCGAGACCGGCTTGGCGACCTTCATCAGTTCCATCAGGTTGCCGCCCATGATCTTGGCAACATCCTCCTCGCCGAAGTCCTTGAGCTCGTCGACGAAGGTGATCGGGTCCTTCAGACCCTCGGGGTGCGGCCAGTCAGAGCCGAACAACACCCGGTCGGTGCCGACCATGTTGACGATCTCAGTGAACCGGTCCTCCCAGAATGGCGTGATGTAGACGCAGCGCTTGAACGCCTCGACCGGGTCCTCGAGGAAGGCCTGCGGCATCTTCTTGTAGACGCCCTTGAGGCCCTTGAACAGGTCCGGCACCCAGTCGGCGCCGTTCTCGATCGACAGGATCCGCAGCTCCGGGTTGCGCGACAGCGCGCCGTGGCACACCAGCGCACCCATGGCGTCCAGGATCGGCCGGTGGCCCATCGCAAAGCTGCGGAAGGCGGTCGGCTTGAACGGCAGGAACTCGTCGCCGGGCTCCCAGACATTCGCGAACTCGGAGTAGCCACTGTCCGATGCGTGCATCGAGACCGGAATGCCGGCTTTGATGCAGGCCTGCCAGAACGGGTCGAACTCCTCGAGTCCGAATGACCGGCTGCCCTTGAAACCGGGCACCGGCGCCGGGCGGACCAGCACGGTACGGGCGCCACGCTCCAAACACCATTCGAGCTCTTCGAGCGCGCGCTCGACGATCGGCAGGGTGATCACGGGGGTGGCGAAGATGCGGTCCTTGTGGTTGAACGACCACTGCTCGTGCATCCACTCGTTGAGCGCGTGGATGACGTCGTGCGTCATCTCCGGGTCGTCCTTCATGCGCTCTTCGACCAGGCTGGCCAGGGTCGGGAACATCAGGGCGTAGTCGATCCCGAGTTCGTCCATCACCTCGAGGCGCGCCGCCGGTTCACGGAACGCGGGGATGGCCTTCATCGGCTCGCCCAGGATCTCGCGGTAGGTCTTGCCCTGCGCGCCGTTGCGGAAGTAGTCCTCCTGGGCACCCGGCTTGGCGACGACCTCGAAAGTCGGGTTCGGGATGTACTCGCTGATGTGCCCGCGAACCACAATCTTGGTGCGCCCGCGCACCTCGACGTAGTCGATGACCCGTTTGCGGTTGTCCGGCAGGAACTTGGTCAGCGCTTCCTGCGGCTCGTACATGTGGTTGTCGGCGTCGAACACCGGGAAGGAAAGCTCGCGTGACGGCATGGCGATCTCCTTGAAGTCTGGATTCTCACGAGGTGGTAATGACGTTACCACCTCTGTCTAACAAGCTGTAATCGGCAGGTCAGGCCAGCGGGCGACTGGGCAGTTTCGGGGTCGCGCCGTTGATGACGGCGAAGTTCACGGTTGCCGAGGCGAGCAGCCTTTCCTCGCCGTCACCATCGCTGAGGACGTCGATCTGCATGACCATCGCGCGCCGTCCATTTCGCAGCATCCGGGGCACTGCGTATGCCATGCCCTGCCGGATTGGACGCAGGTAGCGGATGTTCATGTCGGCGGTGGTCATCGTGGTGCCCTCTCGCAGATGCTGCACCCCGAAGTGTCCGCCCGCGACGTCGATGAGCGTGGCGATCAGACCGCCCTGTAGGGCGCCGGAGGTGTTGACCACCTGCGGGCTCACCGGGATCGTCATCGCGAACTCGCCGTTGTGTGTGCCGGGCCGCATCCCGATCTGGTCGAACAACTCAGCGAGTGTCGGCGGCGCCACTTGCACCGCGTCGTCGTTGCCCAACGCGCGGATGCAGAAGTCGTACAGGTGAGCCGCATCGATGGGCGAACCGGTCAATTCGGCTCCCAGCCAATGCAATCGGAGGGCGCCCAAGATGGTCTGCATGACGATCGCCGCTGCGGGCCCGACATCGAGGTTGGCCCGGAAGACCCCTTCGGTGATGCCGCGCTCGACGACATCGCGGAGCAGGTCGTGCAGCGGGGAGAGCACCCGGGCGTAGTCGCGCGGCCTGGTTTCGGAGAGGTGTTGGTTGTAGAGATTCATCGCCCGATTCAGGCTGTCCTGCGTGCTCGACTCGGGTTCCGCGCTGATCCGGTCGATGATCAGCTTGATCGCGGCGGTGCTGTCCAGCCCGGTCGTCTCGGCGCGCCAGACCTGCGTCGACTGCGACATCGTCCGCTCCAACAGCGCGATCAGCAATTCGTCCTTGCTGCTGAAGTGTTGGTAGAACGCCCGTAGCGACGTCTTGGAGCGGGCCACCACTTCTTGCACGGTGAAGTCGGTGCGCCCGGTCTCGCGCAGGATCTCGACCGCGGTCTTGATGAACCGGGCGTCCCGGGTCGTCGGTTCGGCTTCGTCGTCGCCGGCCATGCCGCCTCCTCAATCGCACGCGCGATGCGCTGTGAGAATGAGGTTACCGCGCATTGCCAAGGGAAAGTTAGGACGGCGATGGTTCGTCGTCCGCGCGGATGACCGTCGGGCGTCCACGATTTGCTGACTGGCGTTGCTGCAATGTGTGACGATTTGGCAAATGGAGCCGTCTGACCCCCAGGGGCGCGTTGCTGGGCCCCCGTGGGAGTCGCGAGCATGAGCGATCCGTTGCGTCAGGCGCTGCAGGGCATCTGGTCCTCAGCGGCGCCCGCCTGGGAGCGGCATGCCGATTTCGTCGACGACCGAGGCGCGGAGGTCGCACAGGCGATGCTGGATGCAGCGGCTTTGCGGTCCGACCAACGAGTCCTAGAACTGGCATGCGGTCCCGGTGGCGTGGGCCTAGGCGCGGCCGACCTGGTCGGGCCGGGCGGCGCGGCGGTGCTTTCCGACATCGCACCCGAGATGACAGCGATCGCCGCGGAACGAGCAAGCGCCCGGAAGCTCGCCAACGTCCGCACCGCGCAGATCGACATGGAGCAGATCGACTTTTCCGACGCGTCGTTCGACGCGGTGCTGTGCCGAGAAGGCCTGATGTTGGTGCCGGACCCGGCATCCGCATTAAAGGAGGCGCACCGCGTACTGGTGCCTGGCGGGCGTGTCGTGTTCGCGGTGTGGGGCCCGCGGGACCTCAACCCGTGGCTGGGCATGCTCTTGGACGCGATCACCGAGACTCTCGGATTTCCGGTGCCGCCGGCTGGCATGCCGGGCCCGTTCTCGTTGTCCGAGAACGGCAAGCTCGAGGAATTGCTCGGCGCCGCCGGCTTTGGCGGCGTCAACGTACGGGACATCGCAACGCCGATGAACGCGGGGTCGTTCGATGAATGGTGGGCTGTCGTGTCGTCACTGGCCGGACCGGTCGGGCCGTTGCTTGCTGGGCAGCCCGCCGATGTGGGCAGTACGATCCGGACTAGGGCCGAAGCGGCACTCGAGCAATTCCGCACTGACACTGGGTCATTCGATCTGCCCGGATTGAGTTTCGTCGGCAGCGGAGTCCACTGAGAGTCCCCGGCGAATGGCGTCTCTTCGCCGTTGCCTCTGCTTAAAGCGCTGACGGGCAATTAGAGGGCGGCGGTTCGTCGTTCGCGACGATCGGCAGTCGCCGCGTCGACTCTCGCGCGGCTCGGTTGTTTCGCCATTTGGCGGCAACATAATTGGCCCGGTTCTGGGCGCGGGCGCGTCGGCGCGTGGGCATCATCGCGGCTCGGCCGGCGCACCGCGGCCGGTCGGCAACCGGCTCTAACGCGTCGACGGGAGAGATTGGGGAACAGCAAGGCACTGCCGGGGTAGTGACATAGGTCTGCCCGGACGGCGATGTCCACACCAGCGTGCCGTCGGGCAGCTGATGGTTGCGCCAGGACCAGAACGTCTTGACCAAATGGTGGCACCGATTACGCGAAGTACGTTTTAAGCGGGTCACGATTGCGGCCGATATCGTCCAGTATCTCGACGTCGCGCTATCTGGCCTGCGTGCGGATCAGCCTGAGATAGCGTCGGTGCGTGGGTCGAGGCCGAAGACCTGTATGGCGGCTGATTTGCCCTTGAGGGCGTGTGATCCCCGGTCCGTAAGGCCGGAAGGTCGAGTATCCATGGCGTCGAGGGTCTGGTGGGTGAGAAGGATCGCGTCACCGGTGGTCTTGGTGAGCTGCTCGACGCGGGCAGCGACGTTGACGGTGTCGCCGATCAGGGTGAACTCGAGCTTGCCTGCGCCGCCGATGGTCCCGGCGATCACCATCCCGGTATTGATCCCGATGCCTATCCGAAGCGCGCGGTCGAATCGCTCGGCGACGAGTCGGTGTATCACAACAGCGGCGGTCACCGCCGCCTCGGCATGATCCGCAAGTTCGTTGGGGGCGCCGAAGACGGCCAAAGCGCCGTCGCCAAGGAACTTGTTGACGTGCCCACCGCCATCCACGACGGCAGGAACGACGATCTCAAACAGCGCGTTGAGGCGGGCGACGGTGTCCTCAGCGGTGTTCGCCTCGGCGAACGGAGTGAAGTCGCGGATGTCAACGAACATCACGGTCACCAGGCGGCGCTCACCGGTGAAGATGTCGTCGCCCTGCTCGAGCAGCCGCGCCGCCAAGGCCGGGTCGACGTAGGTCCCGAACGCCGCTTGAAGTCGTTGCCGCTCAGCCAAACCCGTTTGCATACGGTTGAATGACGCCGCCAGCGCGCCGAGGTCATCGTCCTGGACGACCGGCAGGCGTTGGCTGTAGTCACCGGCCGCAACACGTTCAGTTCCTGCGGCAAGGTCGCGAATGGGGAGCAGGGACGGTGAGAACACGGCGCCGACGGTCGTCGGTACCGCGAAGCCGAGCGTCAACGCACACCCGATCACTAAGGAGAGCACGGGTTCCTCAGTAACGCGATCGAGCAGGACTGCCAGCAGCGCGGCACCGATCGCGAACGTGAACGCGACCGCGAGCATGGACGCGTTCGACCATGCCGCAAACGTCGGGCGCGTGCGAGGCAGGGAGTCACCGATCCCGGTATCACCGCCGAGGGCAACCCTGACCGGCCGCATCGATCCTTCTACGAAGCTGTGCACAGCCACCAGCTGGGCGCCAGCTCCGACGGCAGCGCCCAGAAGCCCGTACTGCACGAGCCGTGACCCCGTCGCCCCGGCGATCACACCGACAACGACCCCTAGCAGGGCGGCCCCCACCGCGTTGGTCCCCATCGCGCGAACAACCATCCCCCGAGCCCAGATGAAAGTAGCGTCCAGTGCGCTCCCCCGATCGACCTCGCGACCGGCTGCCCACCGCTCCACAACGCGGATCCGTCCCAGGCCGGGAAGAACTATCACGTACTGCTCCACCAGCACGGCGACAACGGTGACGGCGGCCGCCTCAACATAGTGATCGGACTCCTCGAACGCGAGAACGACAATCGAGAACAGGAGGTAGACCTGGAGCACCAGGGGGCAGCCGATTGCGAACATCGCCCACGAGTACCTCGCCCCGTGCCGATCCCACGCCCACTGCCAGATGCGGTCCATGCCGGAAGAATAAACGTCAAGCGTCTCGACCTGCGGATACTTCCGGCTATACGAAGTGTGGTCACCTTGAGCTAAGAGCAACGACGAAATTCATTTGGTTGCTCGGCAATGCATTTGGGTCCGTCCGTCTCAGAACTTTCGTTGTGAGTTTCTCGAAAGCCGAAGCGGAAGTGGCGGCCGCAATTTTGACGCGGAAGGACGCCTGATTCATCCCGCCTTAGCAAGTGAGGTCAACCCCGCACGTCGGTGTCTCGGCCGAGGCCGAAGACCTGCACGGAGGCTGACTTTCCTTTCAGGACATGTAATCCGCGATCGATGATTCCGGGCGGTCGAGACGCCAGGGCGTCGATGCACTGCTCGGTGAGAAGGATGGCGTCTCCGGTAGTTTTGGTGAGTTGCTCGACGCGGGATGCGACGTTGACGGTGTCACCGATCAGGGTGAACTCAAGCTTGCCGCCGCCGCCGATCGTTCCGGCGATCACCACGCCGGTGTTGATCCCGATGCCGATGCGAAGCTCCCGGCCGAACCGTTCGACGACACGGCGGTGGATCAACACCGCGACGTTCACCGCGGCGTCAGCATGTTC
>DATAZN010000633.1:0-1516 GCA_036272035.1 Mycobacterium sp.
CATGCCGCACCCCTGTCGTTGGGTCCGAGCTGCACCCAAGGCGGTAACGTGCGCCGATGCTGCACCCGGCTTTGCGAACTCTCAGACAAGAGTGAACGAGTGGCTCGGATGGGCGCATCACTCGTTCGACTAGAGCCCTAGCCCAGGAACCCGCCGGTGCCGAACGCCCGGAATCGTGCTCGCGGCCCGTGCGGATCGGCGGTCGCGTCCCGGCGGAGTCACGTGGATGTCATTGGACAGCCATTCGCGCTAACCGGACCTTCGGGCCTGGGCCCGTGGCGGCCTTCGCACCGCTGGTGCATGGCGCCGGGAGGAATGGTGGAGTGCCACCTGATAGTCGAGGACCCGGATCGCTACCCCAACATGTGATGTGGCCGCGTGTCCCCTGGGCCTAACGTTGAAAGCCGGATAAGCGCATCTCCGTAGGGGGAGCCCGATGAAATCTGACAGCCAGATCAGAGAAGAGGCCGAGAGTTATCTCGTCGTCACTCCGTAGCCCATCCCATCGTTGCAGTGCCCGCAAGCCGACACCCTATGCCTGCAGGGCAGGAACCCCAGGTTCACGGAAATGCGCGTAGAGTCATGACGCCCCCGGACGCTCGTCCGGCGGCCGCCGGCGGAAGTGCGGTGCCGGACAGATCAGAGCCGCGCTCCATCGACGACGAGGGGCTGCCCCGGCCACCCCCAGTGCATGGAAAACTACCCAGGTGGCTGCTTCGCGGCCTGGTGCGAGCCGAGAGCATCACATTCATGGCTATCGCCGTGGCCCTGGTCGTGATCGCCGTCGTCGTCTTCGTCCGCGGCGTGCACGATCTGGTCCTGGTGCCTCACGGCGAGCAGTTCGCGGTGACAATCACGCGAGGCGTCAACGACGCGCTTTTCATCGTGGTCATCCTCGAGCTGGTCAGGACAACCGTCGCGCGGCTGGAAGGAGGCAGCTTCAGCCGTTCCTGGTGATCGGTATCATCTCGGCGACAAGGGACATCCTCACCGTCGGAGCCGAGCTGTCGCTGGTTGGCGAGCAAGCGCCATTGGTCCGCACGATGACCGAACTGGGCGTCAACGCCGGCGTCGTGGTCGCGCTGTCCATCGCCCTGGTTCTTGTGCGGCGTTTCGCTCGCCTTGACCGTGCCTGAACCTCCGGACCCGGCGTGGTTGACATGATCAAGTCAATGGCGCGCCTTGGAGGAATTCCGTGACACGGGTGCCGCCCAGCCACCTGCGGCGCAGCAAGCGGCGTTCGCCTTCAACCATCCCGCCCCACACTCCGTAGACGCCGAAATCGGACCCATGGCGCAGGGAATACTCCAGGCACTCCGCGCGTACCGGGCAGGCGACACAGAGGGCGATCGCATCGGCCGCCTCTTCTTGCGCCATTACCACGTCATTGGCCACGGGAAACCACCGGTCGGGATCAATGCGAGAACTAACGCACAGGCCATACTGGTACACAAGACTGGCCAGGTTACTGTCGCTCAGCTCACCCGGCTCATACCGCACCGGGCGAGACCGCGCG
>DATAZN010000634.1:0-19184 GCA_036272035.1 Mycobacterium sp.
CGCGGCCGCCGTCATTACATCTCCTCAGCCCAAGTGATATGCCCCTGGAAGTCAAGGGATTTCGCCATGTCGCAGTAGCGGTCCCGCAACTGCTCGTAAGCCGCAACGTCTCCTCGAGCACGCGACAGCAGAGCCCGCGAACGCACCAGCCAGATGTCGCGAAACGCTAAGCCGGCTTCTGTCGGCGCCTGGGCAAGTCGCTCGATCGCGGCCTCTGCTTCGACAAGGTCCGCGTCGGCCCCGCGATCGAGCAGTGTGTCCACGAAAACACCGGTCGCCGGAACGCCCCACGCCAGCAGTTGTCCCTCGCGGACAAGGTCCTCAAGTGCAGCGCGCATGAGCGGGATCGCGCCATCGATGTCTCCACGCCTTGCCATCTCACGCGCCAAATACACATGGACGATTGGTAATTCGCCGAGATTGTGTCCCCCGCGCGTGAACACGTCGACGGCCTCATTCAGCAGCTCTCGTCCGCGATCACGCTCCGCAACTGTGTGGCGGTGCACCAGTGCCACGCCTAGCGATACCCGAGCGAACGACAACGCCAGGTCGTCGGCGGCCCGTTCGGCAATCGGTATCGCAGCCTCGATCTCATTCACCGCAGCATCGTCAGATCCCAACGCGCCGACCATAATTCCCGGGAAGTAGGCGTAGCCCACCACCAGGGTGTAGGTGAGCGGGTCGGCGTCGCGAGCCAGGGCCAGGCCGTCGCTCAGGTCTTCGCGCCATCCGGCAGCGCCGAGGGCGTACCGGGCCATAGCCCGCAACGCCACGGCGACGGCCAAGGGAGAAATCCCAAGCATGAAGTTGCCTTTGGCGGGATCGCCATCAGCCAAATCAATGACCCGCTGCGACCATCGCAACGCGTCGGACCACTCGCCGCTCTCGATCTTGGCGTAGATCAACGGCACGGTCAGCCCCACCGTCAAGGTCGGGTCATCGATCGATTCGATGAGGGTCATGGCTTCCGATGCCAGTGGCGAGGCCTCTCGCATTCGGGCCTGATAGGCGTAATCGAGCGAGAGCCCAGCCATGGCGATGGCCAGCGACGCTTTGTCGCCGGCGGTTGTGCACAACTGACGCAGTTCGTCGAAGAGCGCGCCGGCCACATTGGCATGAACTCGCCAAGCGCTGCCGCACAACATGGTTCGAGGTGCAATGCGCATCGCCGCCTGGTTCGGGTCATCAGCGAGCAGGGTGTCGGCAATAGTTTCGGCGCGCTGCCAGCTGAGTCGCGCGGCGGCGATGTCGCGGTTCATGGCCCACGCCGCGGAGCGCATGTGCCAGCCATAGGCCGCGTGCCCGTCACCTGCGGCCTCCAGATGTTCGGCGATCAGCGCCGCGTTGTGTTCGGACGCGTCCGGGTCGTGCGATTCGATCGCAGCGGCCAGCCGTCTATGCATCTGCGCGCGCACGGATTTGAGCTGTGCTTCGTATGCCACGCTGCGTATCAGCGGATGGTGAAACACATACTCGGGCTGGCGCGTGAATCGGGTCTGATCGATGAGTTCCGCCCCTACCAACTCCTCCAGGACGGGTTCAATCCCCAGCGTTTCCAGCAAGGTGCGGCTGAACCGCGTGCCAATGACCGCTGCGGCACTCAAGGTACGCTTCGCCGCCGGCTCGAGACGGTCGATGCGCGCGGCAATAGTGGCGTACAAGGTTGCCGGCACACCGACTTCGCCAGCACTAGCCGTCGATGCGTAGGCACCGCGGTCGCCGGCTAACACACCGCGCTCGGCCAGATCACGCACCATCTCCTCAGCGAAAAAGGGATTACCGGCGGCCTTCTCGGTGATTATCGCGGCCGACCCGCCAACCGAGGGGTCCGGCCCAAGCAGCTGCGACACCAGTGCGGCGGTCTCCGGATTACTCAGGGGCGCAAGGGCGATGGTCTGAGCGCCCGGTGTCCTGCCTAACTCACCGCTGTATTCGGGCCGGTAGGTGACGAGAACCAGTGAGGGCGTCTGCGGGATCACCGTAAGAAACCCGGCCAACGTCGACTCGCTGACCTCATCGATCCAGTGCACGTCCTCGATGACATACACCGCCGGGGTCTGGCGGGCGAGCGATGCGGCATTGACGAGCGCGGTCAACCGCCGACGACGAGCATCCGGATCGATCTTGGGCAGCTCGACCCCTGGGTCGGCAATGCCCAGCATGTCGTCGAAAAGCAACAAGTCCTCAGGCTCTGCTTCGGGCGCCTGCGTCCGGATCTGTGCTCGGGCGACGTGCGGCTCAAGACCCTGGACGCCGGTAACCGCTCGCAGTAGCCGCGCGACGGTATGGAAAGGCACTTGGCTGGTATGCGACTCGCAGTAGGCCGTGAATACCTCGACATCACGGGCAGCCGCCATCGCAGAAACTTCACGCACTAGACGACTTTTACCGATGCCCGGCGCCCCGAAGAAACCTACGACCGCGCCGTGGCCGTCGACCGCACGTCCCAACAATTCCTCGACCGCGAGCATCTCCCACCGCCGACCCACCAAATCCGACTCAACTCGCCCGGTAGCACGATGGGGTGCCTCCATACCCAACAATCGCTGGGCCGAGACCGGTTTGTCGGCACCATTAATCCGAACCAACTCGGGATGGCCGAGAACCGCTGCGCCATCAACCAATCGGGCGGTCGACGTACTAAGCAGCACCTCGCCCGGCGAAGCGGCGGACTCCATTCGCTGAGCCATCCAGACGTCCTCGCCGACAGCGGTGTAAGCGAATGGCCCCAGGCCGATTTCGCCGGCGACCACTTGGCCGGAGTTCAGCCCCACGCGCACTTGAAGATCAACACGATCGCGCTCCCGGACTTCGACGGCGAGTTGCTTGATGTCCTCTTGAATGCCCAACGCCGCCAGACAGGCACGCATAGCGTGGTCCTCCAAAGCTACTGGCGCACCGAACACCGCCATGATCCCGCCACCAGTGACCCTCTCGACCGTGCCGCCGAAATGCTGCACGACCGTCGCGCAGCGGTTGAGAAGGTCAACCATGATTTCGCGCAAGCGCTCTGCGCCGACGGTGGTAGCAATGTCCATCGAGTGCGCCATGTCGGCGAACAGCACCGTCACCTGCTTGTACTCCGCCGGCTGAGTCGCTTGTGTGAAGAAATGTGCCGACTGCGCCGTGATCCGCGGCGGTGCTACTCCGGGTGGACCGGGAGTTGTCAGCGCCTCGCGCGCCGCGCTAGCGAGATCCTTGGCTGTGGCGTAACGCTCGGCAGGTTCTTTGGCCATTCCGGTGGCGATGACCTGGTCCATCGCCGCCGGAACCCCGGCCTGTAGCTCTGACGGATGCAGGGGCGGCTGCAGCATGTGCGCGACGGCGAGCTGTTCCAGGGTGTTGGCTGCAAAGGGCAACTGGCCGGTCAGCGACTCAAAGAGCACACACGACAGCGCGTAGATGTCCGCGCGTGCGTCGACGACTCCGGTGTGGAATCGCTCGGGTGCCATGTAGGCCCAGGTGCCTATCGGGACCCCGGTATCGGTTAACGCCGCATCGTCCGCGGACCGTGCAATACCGAAATCGATTAGGTAGGCGAAATCGTCTTGCGCGACAAGGATATTGGAAGGTTTCACGTCGCGATGCACTAGACCGATATCGTGGGCTGCATGTAGCGCCGACGCGATCTGCTCGATGATTGCTACCGCGCGATCGGGCGGCAGCGGGCCATTCTTCAGGAGGTCTTCCAACTCGCGACCCTTGATCAGCCGCATGCTGACGAACAGACGCCCGTCGATCTCTCCGAAATCGTGAATCGGAACGACGTGAGGTTCGTCGAGTCCGGCAGCTGACCGGGCCTCCCGCCGGAAACGCTCCTGGAAGACGTCGTCGTCCGCGAGATGCGCGGACAGAAGCTTCAGGGCGACCACCCGGTCAGTGCCTGTGTCATGGGCGCGCCACACTTCGCCCATTCCGCCCCGGCCCAACAACTCAACCAACCGGTAGCGCCCGAACGGTGTGCCCTCCAAGTTCGCCTCCCGGCCAAACTGCGGTTGAGAACACGATAGGCCGAGTCAATACAGTTGCGGATCGAAACCCGAGACCAGTTCCGATGCTAGAAATGCGACGCCAGTGCGGCGGCCTCAATGATTACGGCATGACGCCTGTCGACATCGTTGTCCTCCAGAACCAGGCCGGCGCTAGGCAACGCCGATGGCTTGATTCTGCTTGTTAGCCTCCTGGTAACAGGCCACGACCGACCAGATGTCGGCGGCAATCGCGAAGATTGCTCCAATACCCATGAACCAGACCGTCATCCAGAAAAGAACCCACAGGCCCACTATCCAGGCGCAGGTGGTCCTATTGCCTCCCATGAGGAAAAGGACCAGCGGCGGCAAAAATAGACCGCCGATTGCGTATAGGACTGGGTTCTTGTACAGGTGCGCATTACCCGACGAACGTGGAGCGGTGTGAGCTTCGGGCAACCGCTTCGCAGGAGTGGGGGCCAAGTCTTGCTGTTGCTCCCATTTACTGCCGTCCCAATACTTTTGACCGGTGGTGCCAGTGGGGTCGGGGTACCAGCCAGCCGGCTGCGATTGTGACGCCATGATCGTCTTTTCCCTGTCTCCGGAGGATGTCCGGGTCGGTGTACATGAGTGGTCGCTGCGACCGGCCCTCGCGACCGGCTACAGATACGCTCCGTCCGACGGCTTGGAAGATTCTTGACGTGACAGTTTGCGCGAGGGCTGGGCCTCCCCGAACTCGGCGGGGAGACGTCGCCAGGGATCGGCGACAAGCGTTGTGGCCTATGCGGATGTCTTCAGGCCCGAGTTGGCAAAGCGTTCGTCATCATCGTCGCTGGATCTCGAAGGTGAATTGGTGACCACAGATGTCGATGAGATCTCCGGCGGCCAGGGTGGTACTGGGACGAATTGGCCGTTGTTGGACTTCCACGCCGTTGACCGATCGCAAATCCGTAATCACGAAACTTCCTCCGGTATCGATGATTACGGCATGATGTCGGCTGACGTCGTCGTCGTCCAGAACGATGTCGTTGTCCGGTAGGCGACCTATCCGGGTGGCCGCCGCCTGTAGCGGATAGTGCCGTCCGCCGGCGTCGCGCAATCCGGCGATGACAGACGGACGGGTGGACACGGTGTGCGTGGCCGACATTGCGCGCTTGGCGGTCGTCTTGGCGGCCATCTTGGTGTCGAGCCGCTCCTGCCGCAGGATTTGCGTGTGCAGCAGATTGAGTGTGGGCCCCGGGTCGATGCCCAGATCCTCGGCCAGCACATTTTTGAGTCGGCGATAGGCGTCCAGGGCATCGGACTGACGTTCGGCAACGTAGTAGGCAGTGATCAGCTTGGCCCACAGCGGTTCGCGATAGGGATGCTTGGCGGCCAGTGACTCGAGCTCACCGATAATGGCGCCCGCACGTCCGCACGCGATTTCAGCTTCGGCGCGGGCGATTTGGGCCAACATGTAATCCTCAGTCAGCGCCGTGGCGAACGGCTCGACGAAAGCGAAAGTGCTCAGATCTTCAAGCGCCGGCCCGCGCCACTCGGTGAGTGCGACCGAAAAGTGCCCACTGGCTTGGTCAAACCGTCCCGCTGCAGCAGCCTGCATGCCCGCGGTCTTCGAGCTGATGAAGCGGTCCATATCGCACTCACCGTCAGCGATGCTGAGTCGGTAACCCGGCGCTACGCTGGCCAACACCTCAGAGGGGTCAGCGCCGGCACCGGCGAGGATTCGCCTGAGGTTGGACACATAGGAGTGGATGCTGGTACGTGCTGCCGAGGCCGGCGACTGGTCCCAGGCCGCGTCGATCAAAGAATCCGTGCCGACGGTGCGATTGCGGTTGATCAACAGCATCGCCAGTATCGCCCGCTGTTTCGGCGTGCCCAACGCCACCGGAGTATCGGCAACCGTCAGCAGCAGGGGCCCCAGTAGACCGAACCTGAGACACGTCCCGACCACCGCGCCTTGCACCTAAGCCTCCTACACGAAGCCTTACGAACTGCAAGCACGATATCCCAAATGGCGGCCTATCAGCGGGTTATCGGCGTCGTACACGAATAGCCAGGGATCGAACTCCGTTCTTCTGCGACGCCGAGAACGCGCGTCAGTAGTCGAAGGTCATCGTCCCGATGCCGTCGGGGCTGTAGCTGATGTACACCGGATAGGCCTGGAAGGCTTCGTATCCGGTGTTCATCACGTCGTCCGAATTGACCGTCGGGCCGTACCCGGCGTTCGCGTCAAACGAGTACAGGAACTGACCGGTGCTGGTGTAGATCGAAATGTTCTCTCCGGACAGGTTTTCCCCGAGCTGACCGTTCGTCAGTATGGATTCCGGCATCGTTCCGTAGATACCGCCGGAGTCCAGAGTCGCGTCGACGGGTACCGCCCCACCGCTGCCGACAGACACCTCCAACGCGGTTTGCGGTGCGCCTTCAACTGAGGCGTAAGAGGCCAACGGGTTGGGACCGAACTCGAGGTAACCGCCGGTTTCGTTGAGGAGCACCCCTTCGTTCAGGTCGCCGGGCAATGCGGTGACCACACTGTCTGGGCCCGGGGTCATTCCGTTCTCGGCGCCAATGCCCATAAAGCCGTCTGCATCTGTACCGCTCAAATAACCCGGGAGCGAATAGTCGCTCAAATTGAAAAGGTTGCTCGAGGTTGCCGGATATGCGAAGAGTTCGAGGTCCACGGGGGTCGGCGCGGTTTCGATACCGTTCCCGAAGTCCACGGTCTCGTCGTATTGGAGGTAGAAAACGTCCATGTTCGGTTCGGCAGGGCTGCCGCCGTAGCCGACGGTGCCCGACGTTATCGGCGCGCCGAGGTGTACGAGGTTTTGGAGTCCGATGTCATACCAGGGCACCAGCAGGCCCTGGGAGCCGGTGTCGGCCACCACAGGTATGTCAGGTCCTCCGCCGACCGAAACCTCGACGACCGGCTCGATACCACCATCTGTCATCTGCAGCGGGACGGTTGCATTTTCCGTGGCGGCAGCTGCCAGGGCGGGCACCGCAATGCTGCTGGCGTCAAGGCTCGAATCGAGAGAATTCAGAAGACCCGGATCCGCCACGGTGACGGCTTGGGCGATGGCGTCGATGACGGGCTGGAACAGGTCCTCGATATCGGCGTGCGCTAGTGGCGCGGTGGCCCACGGGATCATCCCTACCGCCAACAATGCCCCGGCAGTAATGCCTAAGCCAACAACACGACCGCTGCGACTAACGTTGCCATTGCGCGATCGTCGGGTCGTGGCCGGCGAAGCGGCTAAGTTTTGTTTCATTGCAGCCCTTTCCTGGTTCTGACTGCAAAAGTTTGAAGCGAGCTTCTTGGACTTTTCTTGGAGTGAACTGGGCCTTATGTGGGCCATTCACTCAGCTCGGCCGCCGAGGTGTTTCGCCAGAAATCGATCAGCCAGGTGATAGAAGTCAAGGCGGTTTTCGGGCTTGACCAGACCATGCCCCTCGTTCTCGTACATCGCGTACTGGTGCTCGATTCCGCGTTCAGCCATGGCCGCGACGATTTGCTCGGATTCGGCGCGCTTCACCCGGGGGTCGTTCTCACCCTGGGCGATGAGTATCGGAATCGCGATGTCGTCAACCCGCGACAGTGGTGAACGCGACCACAGAAAGTCCCGGTCTTCGCCGACCCGCTTGTGCCACGTCGCGATCATCGGCTTCCAATACTCGGGGAATGAGTCGATGAGCGTGTTCAAGTTGGACGGGCCGACCATCGAGATCGCGCACTTGAAGACATCAGGTGTGAAGCTCGCACCGATCAACGCCGCATACCCGCCGTAGGATCCGCCGTATATCCCCACCCGGCTGCGATCTATCACACCTTGTCCAACAAGGTAATTGATGGCATCGAGCAGATCGTCGTGCATCTTGGCGCCCCATTCGTGGTTACCCGCGTTAAGGAAGTCCTTGCCGTAGCCGCTGGAGCCGCGGAAGTTCACGTGCACACACGCATAGCCCCGGTTCGCCAGCCACTGCGCCTCGGGATCGAGCCCCCAGCCGTCGCGCGTCCACGGGCCGCCGTGCACGACCAGCACCGCGGGAAGATGAGCTTGCTGGACTTGTGCAGGGAGCGTGAGGTATCCATGGATCCGCAATCCGTCGCGTGCTGTGAAAGTGAAGGGCTCCATCGGCAGCAGCGGGTACTTGTTCAACTCGGGCCGGTGGTCGAACAAGAACGTCGCGGTCTTGTCGGCACGGTTCCAGGTGTAGAACTTCAATGGCCCTGAGTCGCTGTCGAACGCAACCAGCCAAGTTGAATCATCGTTGTCGCGGCCGCTGATCACCAGGTCACCGGGATTGAGCCTCTGCAGCGCCTCGACGTCGGCGCGCATCGAGTCGTCGAAGATGCGGTACTGCAACCGATCTCCGTACACGATCACGCCATCGATGTCGCGGGTCTCCGGGTTCATGATGGCGCCGGTGATGTCGTAATTCGGATCTTCAGCGATTACCTCGACGGCGCCGGTCGCAATCTCCATCTTCACTACTCGTCCGGTGTTCGAGCCGACGGACGTCTGGAGGTAGATCCCAGAGCCGTCCTTCGTAAAACCCAGCGGCCCAGTCGTTTCAGCGTCCTCCGGAGGTACTTCCAGAAGCGGCCGCCAGTCGGACCACTCGTCATCGCGCACCATAAGTACCATGCCACCGTCCGGCGTCGGCGCCACGGCACCGCGGACCTGCAGATCGTAGTCGACCACCCAACTGAGGAAGCCAGGATTCTCGACGACCTTCTCAAGCGTACCCGTCGTCAGATCCAGCCGGTACACGTCGTGCAGTTGCGGATTGTCCTTGTTTAGGCCGACCAGCACATCATTGGGAAATCTTTTACGGTGAGCGATCAGCCGACACTGCACATCGTCGAGCGGGGTCAGGTCGCGCTCGGCCCCCGACTCCAAGTCGATGTCGTACAACCGGAAGTTCTCGCTACCGTTCCTATCCCGCACGTACATGAGATGGCGGTTGTCCTGCGCCCAAAGGTATCCCTGGATCCCGCGGCCGACATCGCGGGTAACGGGCTGTTCGTTAGCCACCCCGACATCACCGACGAACACATTGAGCACGCCGTCCAGCGGTGCCACGTAGGACAACCGCTTTCCGTCCGGCGAGATCTGCACTCTGGCTCGTTCCGGGTTTCCCAGCAGCACGTCAAGCGGGATCAACCTTACTTCGGCCATGCTGAATCTCCTTGTCGCCGATGGAAGAAACTCGATGCGGCGGTTGTCTCAATTTCCCATCTTGACCGCGCCGGCGTCTCCATCACATTCCAGATACGAGTCGGCGTGCGAGCGCCCGGGAAGCAAAGGTACGTAGCACTTCCAACCGTCAACGTTCATCAGCTGAAGCGTGCCGCCGTCAGCGGGATGTGGTTCAGTCAAATAGTCCGACGCAGCATGAACTGCGTCGGCACAGTCGGGATTACCGTTGAGCACAATCACGGGTAGAAAGGTGCCCACGCTGTTCTGGACGTGACCGCAGAGGGTCCCTGGTGGTTGCGCGTCGGCTACTGGCGCGGACGCTGTGACGCCGGCGCCCATCGCAATCGTGATCGCCGCCGCGACAGGCAAGGACCAATACGTGGCGAATGTCTTTGGGCGAGTGCAGGTCTTGATCATTGTCGGCCTCCGTCGGGGGTTCGATGAGTATCTGTTTCGTGCTATTGCACAAATGTCACGTCGAGAACCTGCTTGGCACCGTTAGTCACGGAGACTCCGCTGTCGTTCACGCTGATCGAATCCTCTGTGAAGGAAATGCTGGTTGGCACAACCCCTGGGTCACTTTGTTGTTGGTTGAACGTGACGTTGGCGATCTTCGGTGCCCCCTGGAACTTGTAGACCGGCCCGTTGAATGCGCCTGTCCCCAGGCGCGCATTCGTCAAGAATGTCTCGGTCACCTGGGTTGCCGACACGTCGAACACGGCGTTGACTTGAGTTAGCCGCCCCGTCGTGCTGTGCAGCGCGCCAGGTTCCCAGTGGGCGGGGACCGTTGCGTTCACGATGTTGGTGAACACTTGATCCTGGGTCGGATAGTCAGCCGACAACGTGATGCCGGCGCCCGAAAGGTCATGTGGCATCGGAGCCGCGACGGGCGCCGCTGAATCCGAGACCGCCGGGATCGCAGTGCTACCGGTGACGTCCGGCTGCGGCCGTGAGGCGTGTTGGGCGCAGCCGGCGGCCAGCGTCGCTAATGCGCTCGCCATCAATATCGTTTTCATCGGAATTCCTCTCTGGACAAACGTTTTCCGCCGGAGCTCACGCATCCGGGCAGAGGTATCGGTGCGCGGCAACGACGATGTCTTCGGACTGGGCACGGCCCGTCTCTTTCTCTAGCTCACCGATAAGGAAGCGCTCGGACTTCCCGCCGCGCAACGCCGCGCAATCCTGTGTCCCCATCGACAAGAGGCTGGTCCCGTTAGGTAGCGGGGCTGTTACGCCGTGGTCTGCTAGCCACGCCAAATAACCTGCATCGTCAGCATGAGCGGGTGCGGCCAAAGCCACGACCGCTCCGGTCGCCAGGGCGGCAAACCTGGCTCGCGAAGCATGGTTCATCATTTCGATGTCCTCCTGTTGTGCAGTGGCTGTGCCGTTTTGGGGCTCGACCCCGCGGTGCTGAATGTTGAATTTGAAGCACCGCAACGGGCCTTCAAGAACGAAGGCTGAGGCAAACATCTTGGAATTTTCTTGGCACCAATGCCATCACTGCGCCTCGTAGCTGCTGTCCCTGATCGGGGGCACGCACCGGTGAGGTGCATGCGAGGTTGCGCCGAGAATTCTCCAAGCCATTCGGCACACGCTTTGCCGGGTTGTTAAAGGAAGGTAGGAAATGAGGAAACCGCTCGTCTTCGCCCCCTTGGTCCTTGGACTGGTGTTTACGGCACCCGCCCACGCCGGCCCAGCGCGGTTCACAACTACATGCAGACTCACGGCTACAGCAATCCTGTTGGCATGAATGGCGTCAACTACCTGAGCCAAGCTCAATTGGCATGTAGCGCACTGCGGTCTGGCCAGTCAGAAAGCCCGCTGACCAGCGCGCTTGAGAGCAAATCAAGTATCGCCGAGTCTGGACTGGTTGTCAGCGGCGCGCACCAGTTCCTCTGCCCGGACGCATAAAGAAGGCAATCCCACCATGAGAAAAGCAATCATCGCAGCCCTTGCCCCGCTGGCCATCTTGGCGCCGGCGGCGGCACACGCCGATCCCGACGACAACCCGTACGGTCACAACGGGCCGTGCAACTCGAACGATGTCCATATCTCAAAAATCACCCCGCGCGGCAACGCTATCGAGGTATGGGGTCCGCGCGGCTGCGACCCGAGCCTGCCGATGACAGGAACCAACTGATCAAGAAATTTACTGATCGCGGCTGTCGCTGCAGCTCACCGACGGTGGCAATGGCCTATTGCGGTAGCACTGTCACCAGTTGCTGCATCGAATCTCCTTTGTACCCACTGCTCTCTCGTAGGCTCGGGCAGACAGCTTGCGGAATTCTTGGAGGATCCTCGACATCCGCGAGCAATGGGGAGGCCGTCGAGCACCCGCTGTTCTAATCGGAGCGCGGCGGCTTGCTGCGCGGGGTAATGTCTGCACCGGCAGCTAAAGTCAGCACGAAAGAGCGCCGTGACCGCAAGCAATCCTGTCGCAACTCGCGAACGCGGAAAAACGCTGTCGTCCAATGCCTTCGGCATACTGAAGCGCCAAGCCAGCCTAGACATGCGACCGCGCAACCGCGGTAGCGATTAACAACGAGGCCGGGATGGTGGCCAACGAGAAAATACCCGGCCAACCACTGGCGTACCTGGTCGTGAACGACGGCGGCCCTGAACGCCGGGTGCCGATCTTTGATCAGCTATATGTCGGCCGCGAATGCGCCGGGATCAGCGAGGCGCGTCGGTTGGTGCTCCCCGATCCCGAGGTGTCGCGAACCCACCTGGAGATCCGGTTGGACGTCGCCGCCGACCATGCCTTCATCATCGACACCAGCAGCAACGGCACAGAGCTGAACGGCGCGCGGCTGGAGCGCGCTATGCCGATACCGATCAAACCGGGCGATCTGATCCAAATCGGCGATGTGGCAATGACATTCCGCTCACAGTGGTTCACCGCCGTACAGGGTTCTGATCCGAGGCGCACCAGGGCCCGCATCGGCCGGGCCGCGATGGTGATGGTGGTCGGCGACATCGTCAACTATTCGACGATCTCGCAGGTGACCGACGAGCAGGTCATGGCGCAAAGCCTGCACACCCTGTGGGATCATATCGGTGCCGTCCTGCAGGCCCATCACGGCACGCTGAGCCACTACGCCGGCGATGCGATCTTCGCGGTGTGGGAGGTCGCAAGATTCCCTGACGCCGCCTCGCGGGCAACCGATTTCGCGCTCGCCGCCAATCAAGTTGTCGACAGGTTGGGACCGGAGTTGTCGCTGCGCGGCCCGGACGGACTGCCTATCCACATGGGCTGGGGCGTTGTGCGGGGTGTGGCCGCTCTGGCTGCAATGACCCGATCGGTTGACGCGGTGATCGGCGACGCAGCCAACGTGGCTTTCAGACTGTCCGGTCTGGCCGGTCGGCAGGGACGAGCGGCGGTGCTGGTGACTAGCGAAGTACATAGTGCCGTTGCCGCGCAGTTCACCTGGGGTGCGTGCGAATCAGTCGAAATCAAGGGCCGCAGCGGTACGGAGACCGTGTTCCCGGTGATCTCACGCGTACCCCCTGGGAACCTCGATACAAGCCCCTGAACCGCCAGCTTCTGGCGGCGAATTCCTCCAAGAATCTTTCAAGCGCCTGGCCTGAACCTGTGCGTGAACGCTCGGCGGGGCGGGTTGCCGCGACGGCGTCTAAACATCGACCCGACCTACGGCCGCAAGAGGACGATCATGACCCACAGCCAGACGCCACCATCCCCACCTCGCGGGTGGCCCCAACCGGCCCACGTCCCGAACCTCGGCGCGGACCGGCCGAAACGCAATCGTTTGATCGCGTTCTTAGCGGTCGTCGTCGTCGTGGTAGTAGCTGCCGGCGGTGCGCTTTTGGTTCGTCACATCCTGGCCAAGCCAGACGGCGGGGAATTAATACTCACCGCGGCAACCGACCCCGGCCCCAATGCCTTCATGCCCTCCGCGGCTTCGCCGACACCACCCGACACCCAGCCTCCTCCCACCCTGCAGTCGAAGGGTCAGGGCGGGGCCGTCGAGACCCAGCCGCTGCCGGGTGACCGCGACGGCCTCTACGGCGGCACCGTCAACAACACCGAGGTCGACCGTGACAAGATCGTCGATTTCCTTCGCGGCCATCCAGCTCACGCCAGCGCGTTTGTCGAGTCACTCAACGTCGACAACACCGTGTACTGGAGCGGTGGACGTGTGCTTACGGTCGCCGATATACCTCGATATCTGCACGAACTAACCCCAGCGTTTTTGCGGCTTGACACTCGGATCACCAATCACGGCTTCGACGGAATGCGCCGCCTGGCAAAGCAATCGGTGTTTGAGGCGGGCACTACGGTGCTCGTCGATGCTCACGGAGTTCCCCGCATTCACGGCTTGAGCGGCGACCCCCTGACCGCGCCAATCACGTTGCTCGGTGAACCCAAACTCATCGGCGCACCCTGGGCCGGCTTCCGCCCTGGGGCCCTCGCCGAGATCAAGCCCAGCCAGAACGTCACCAACTTTGTCCTCGTCGATGTCGTCACTGGCAAACCCTTCAACCGCCCTCCCGGTACAACTGGCAGCGACGACACCCCGCACACCCAGCCAGTCGCTGAGCCTCAGCCCGCCCCGTCGACGAACGCGCCGCCCGCACAAGGGCACGATGACCAGTCCGACATGTCGGGGTCCTATATGCGGCACTCAATAAGTTGGGTGTGCAACGGGCTTGATGCAAGGTCTCCCGACTCGCCGCTAGGCGTTACCGTTCATGGCAATACGATCGCCGTCTGGGGGCTAAGCGGCACTCTGAACTCCGACGGATCGTTCGTCGAGGACGGTGCTTGGGGCCCTTACGATCACGCCACCGTGAAAGGTGTCCTCGCAACAGAAGGTGGCCACTGGATCATCCGCGATGGCACATGGGACGACCGTTTTTGTCACGGCGTCTGGACTGCAACCAAGCATTGAGAGATCACTTCGGTAGCACCCGGACTCCTCAAGACGCCCAGAAGATCTAACACCGGCCCGGTTGTCGAGTACGCCACCCACCAAACGTTTGCTGGGCACGGAACGCCGTCCCGATCTATCGTGTTCTCGACCGTGGCCGCCGGGAGGCTGATGTGGACGGGACCCCGTTCGGGCGATACCGCTTGGTGAAGTTGTTGGGCGCCGGCGGTATGGGCGAGGTGTGGCGCGCCCAGGACACGGAGACCGATAGGGTTGTCGCCATCAAATTGCTGCCTCAATACTTGTCAGCCGACGAAGAATTTCAACAGCGATTCCGCCGGGAAGCTCACGCGGCCGCCAGCCTGAACAATCCGCACGTCATACCTATCCACCACTACGGCGAAATCGACGGGCAACTCTACGTCGACATGCGGCTAATCGAGGGCCGCGATCTCCAAACGGTGCTCGCCGAGGGGCCGCTGGATCCTGAACGCGCTGTACGCATTGTCGAACAAGTCGCCAGGGCCCTGCATGCAGCGCATAAGGTCGGTCTGATACACCGCGACATCAAGCCCTCCAACGTGCTCATCGATGCCGACGACTTCGCCTATCTGATCGACTTCGGGATCGCCCTTACGGCCGATGAAACACGAATGACCAAGTCCGGCAACATGCTCGGCACCTTCGCTTACATCGCACCGGAGCGGCTGGACCCCAAAGCAGACGAGGATGCCCGCGTCGACATCTATTCGCTGGCCTGCGTGCTGTACGAGGCCCTCACCGGGGATCCGCCATTTCCCGGCAGCACGACGGCGCATCTGATCACCGCACACCTCAACACGCCGCCACCCCGGCCGTCGATCAGCCGACCCGACGTGCCCACACAGGTCGACAACGTGATCGCGACAGGTATGGCCAAAGATCCAAACCGTCGCTACGCCACCACTATTGAACTCGCCAACGCCGCCCGCGAGGCGATTACCGACCCCATTGCGCGCCCGACACCGGCTTACGCGCAACCACCCGCCGAGCAGACGTCAGATCCTCGGCCGCCGGCGGCGGTCACCAGACAGCGGCAGAAACCACCCACCCCTGCCGAACAGCCTTACCCGGTGACCGATCCTGGATCCGAGCAACGCACCCCGTCGCCGCACCCCCGACGCCGGGCGGGCCTGATCGCCATAATCGTGACGGCGGTTGCGGTGGTTGCCGCGAGCGTCGTCGGCGTCACCAGCTACGTAATTCTGAGGCACCGCAAGCCATCCCAACCCTCGACGGCGCAGTCCACCGCGACAACGTCCGACACAGCGCAATCGGCTGTGGCTCAACCAAACTCGCTAAACGGTCTGCTGCTCAGCGTCGACCAGATCAACACTGCAATGGGCGTCACCGGGATGAGCTCCGTCGGCACCATGACTGCGTTGACCGACAACAGCTTTGCGGTGTCCGACCCGGCGTGCCTCCCGTTGTCAGGGGCGGCGGAAGCCAAGGTTTATGCCAACAGCGGCTACAGCGCTGTGCGCGCACAGGTGGTGGCGAAGGCCCAACAGAACGCTCTGAATCAGGCCGCCGTGCTTTTCCCCTCCGCGCAAGCTGCGAGTGCGTTTTTCGCCGCATCCACTCAGGGTTGGCAAGGCTGTGCCAATCGGCAGTTCACACTTTCCGCGAACGGCAATTCCCAAGTCAACAACGTAGGCCCGGTTTCCGACGCGAACGGCACGTTGAGCGCGACGGTCACGCCCGCCAACAGCCTCGGAGTCTGCGAACGCGCACTGACCGTTGCCAACGATGTCGTCATCGACGTCACCGCGTGCCTCGGGCCGACCGGCGCGGCAGTCGACATCGCCCACCAAATCGCTGCTCACGTGCGCGGGCACTAGTCGCACCAGCTCAGGTCCTTCCAAGAATCCTCCAAGACGCGCATCCCAGCCTTGCCGTATCAAGCGGTTCCACGAAAGAAGCCACCCGTCATGAGACTTGCAGTTGGACTCGCGTCACTTATCCTCGCCACCGCCCCTATCGGTGTCGCTCCGGTTGCCAACGCGGGCTGTGACCCGCAGATGTCTCCAATCGCGGGCAATATATCGGCGATTACCGGCGCAATACCGGGTGACACGGATCCAAGCACTGTGGCGCTAAGCCAAGATTCACAAGGCAACCTGACCTGGACGAGGGTGTCCGAAGCGCCAATACCGCAGGGCACTGGTGGTGGTGAGCAACAGCAACAAGAGCCCGCTGCTGCACCTGCACCCGCACCGAGCGGCTCCAACGAGATGCAGCCAGGACAATTCCACCTCAACGGTCAAGAGCCGGGAGTGATCCCCAAGTGAGATGACAAGTGGCCCGTCGTCGTCTGGCGGCGGGCACGACACACAAGAAGGAGAGCCATGGCGCTGACGTTCATGGCCTGTGCTAAAAACTGGCCGATTTCACCCAGGGAGAATCCCCCTACACAGGAGAAAACAAATGAAGAAAATCCTGACTAGCCTCGCTACCGCGGCGGCGGCAACAGCCCTCATCACCGTCGCACCCGCTGCGCACGCCAACACCGAATGCGGATATGCCAGGCCGGGGGTGAGAGTCGTCGCAGGTGAGAACACGAGCTGTCCGTTCGCAATCGATGTGGCGAACGAGATGATGTCGGGTGCCAGTTCGCCATTCTCGGTGCTCTCACCGACCACGGGTGAGAGCTACATGATGCACTGCATGATCGAGCGTCACGGCTCCACAACGTGCCGTGGCGGCGACAACGCAGAAGTGGACATCTACTAATGAGAACCATCGTTACCGCCGCCGCGGTGGCGGCCGGCGTCCTCTGCGCGCCGCTGGCACACACGCAGGGCCCCAACCAGGGCGACCAGTGTATGAACTGGCACGCCACCACCCCCGGCCCTGACGGTCAGACGATGACGTGCACCCACCTCCCGCAGAGCGACCCCAGCGGCGGCAGCGGACACATCATGTACTGGGAGTACGGCGGCGCACGGGACAGCGCGTACCGCACCGCGCCCAGCGGCTACAAGACCGCCCCTTGTGTCGCCGGGTCCAGCGCCACCTGCAATGCCTGTCTGATGGGATCCCAGGACGCATGCGCGGCGTTGGGCAGCCCGCCACCCGCGGACAACCCGGCGACGCCGCCTAGCTTCTTCCCGTGCGGCGGGACCGGTCTACCACCTGTCGCCGGCCCCCCAACGCCCGGATCGCCGTGCCGACGATGAAGAAATTACTCATGGCAGGGGCGGCCGCGCTCGCGGCCATCACCTTCGCCCCGGTGGCGCAGGCTAATAACGACCAGATGTTCATTTCCTTCTTGGATGGGCACGACATTTCGGCCAGGATTCCCGACATGAACAACGCCGTCCAGTCCGGTCATATGGCCTGCCGTGAATTGGCGGCAGGCAAAGACGAGATCAGTGTCGAGATTGATGTGTCAGGGGCCAACCCTCCTGGCATCAACCGCGCTGATGCAAGCTGGGTGCTCGCAGCCGCCAAGAAGGCATTCTGCCCAACGTAACCGCGCACATCTCAACGACGGTAGGAGCAAACGTGAGGAAAGCAATTATCGCAGCAGCGGCCGCCGCCGCGATCGCGCCGTTTGCCGTGTTCACGGCGTCGTCGGCGAGCGCGGGTTTCGACCCCTGCTACCTCGCTGGCGTAGGCACGGCGGGCTACCAGTTCTGCACGGAGTCGGCGGGCCTAGGTCCTGCGGCACCAGCGGGGCCGGGGCCGTGTGCTGCAAATCCGGCGCTAGGGATTAACGGAACCTGCGGTCAGCAGTCGAATCAGCCGGGACTCCGTGCCTTGACCGGGGCCTGTGCTGGCGGGCCGCTACAAACAGCACCGCCGCCCGCTGCGCCGCCACCGGCACCACCGCCGCCGCCGGCAGCAGCACCACCGATACCGCCACCGGCTGCACCACCGCCGCCACCAACAGCGCCGCCGCTTAACCCCGGCAACTGCTCTGACCTGGCTTACTACGCCGCCAATGAACTCAGCTGCGCGCAGATAGCCCCGCCCCCACCAGGCTGGCACCCGGGCATGAGCAGCTAACAGAGGGAAATGACATGGAGAAACTGCTGATCGCAGGAGCCACACTCGCGGCCACGGCCATCACCTTCGCCCCAATTGCGCAGGCTGACGGCAACACGGCCAACCTCGACCAGATCGTCGGGCAGGCCTACACACAGTTCCAGGCGCGCTGCACGCCGAGCATGACGCCGCAGTTCCAGCGTGTCGTGTGGGATGTCCCGCCCACCGGCCAGGGCGGGACGGGCCGCATCGTTGATGGCAACCAGGGCCTCGGTGGTCCGTTCAAGGTGTCGTGGAGTCCGGACAACGGTCGAACCCCGGACGCGCAAAAGATTGTGCCGGCGCAGCCTCAGGGTTACTGGGATATCGCCTTCGAGTTCTGCTGAGACAAGGAGACTTATCGTGCTCGCCCCGCTGGGCATCCCGGTTGTGCATGCCGACCCCAACGACGACAACTCGTACGCCCACAACGGGCCGTGCAACTCGAACGATGTGCACATCAAAAGATCGCTCCGCGCGGCAACACCATCGAGGTGTGGGGTCCGCGCGGCTGCGACCCCAGCTTGCCGATGACCGGCATCAACTAAGCACTGATCGACGACATCCTGGCCGCCGACACCGACGTCGGACTCGGAGTCGTCATCGGGGTTCTGTCAGCTATCCCGGTCGCCGCGGTCATCTATATCGCTGAAAGCCAACGATTTGCCAAGCTCCGTCTAAAAGTGTCTGGGACGAAGGAACATTCGCGGCCGGGGTTAAATCAGGCCAGCGTCACCAAACCCAATTCGGCCGCCGAGGCCAGCATCGCGTTATTCGGCAGCACCCGCACGGTGTAGCCGACCGAACCGGCGACCGGCAACGATGTCGTCGTCGAGAAGATGTGGTCGCCACCGGCCGCGGTGCCGGTATAGGGCATGTCGACCGTGATCGGATCGACCAGCGCATCGCCGGTGTCCACCCTGCCGACCACTGCCTGGACGGTGACCTCGTCGGGCCGCAGCCCGGCCAATTGCACGGTCGCGGTCAGGGTGAGCTTCGATCCAAGCACCGGAGTGTCCGGCAGCCCGGTGCTGTCGACGTCGGTGATCTGGATGTGC
>DATAZN010000635.1:0-10154 GCA_036272035.1 Mycobacterium sp.
ACTGTTGATCGGAACGATTGTCGTCGCGCTAATTATCGTTGCACGGGTTTACAAGTTGACCGTGGCCAGGGAACGCGACTTCGTCCGCGACGTCATGGCGCCCGAGCAGGCCCGTAACGTGATCAGCCCGATCGAACTGGATGCGATGGCCGGTAACCGCAAGGCCCGCAAGGCCTACCGCAAAGCCGGTCGCAACCGTCAGGAACGCAAGCGTGCCCGCTACATTCTCAATGCCGCCTATGCGCTCGCCGACGAGTTGGCCGGTGCGCGCGGCGCCGACACCGACCGGGTGCGCTTTGCCCGCTCCGAGGTCGCCCGGATTCGCGCAGGTCTACCGTCGCCCTGGTGACTCGGCGCTGAAGCGGTAATCGTCGGTCCGCCCTACACGCAGACCTGACGCGGCACGCTTTATCTGACGACCGAATCGTCAGGCACGCGCGGCGATTCGTCGGGAGTCCAGGCCAACGGCTGACCGGGCTGACCTGGAAATAGGTAGTCGATGAAAGCCGCTGCGGTGGGTTGTGGTTCGTGGTTCGCCAGGCCGGGCCGCTCGTTGGCTTCGATGAACGCGTACTCCTCGCGAGTGACATCGGGGACGAGCAGATCGATGCCCGTCACTGGGATCCCGATCGCCTCTGCGGCCGTCACGGCGACCCGGCACAGCTCAGGATTCACATCAGGGGTGACATCGTGGATCGTGCCGCCCTGATGCAGGTTGGCAGTGTGGCGAACTCGCAACTGATTACCTTGGGGCAGAACATCATCCAGCTGCCAGCCGCCTTCGGCGACCGTCGCCTCGGTGACAGCGTCCAGCGGGATTTTCGACTCACCGCCAGTGGCAGCCGAACGCCGTCGGCTCTCCGCCGCAATCAGGTCCCGCACGGTGTGCTCGCCGGTACCGATGACCTCGGGCGGCAGCCGCAACGCCGCGGCGACAACCCGACCGTCGATCACCACGAGTCGAAGGTCGTCACCGACAACCCGCTGCTCGATCAGCACCTCGGGGTGTTGCTCGCGCGCCCAAGCCACCGCTGCGGTGAGGTCGCTGGGCCCGTTCTCGGCGGTAACACCGACCGTGATGCCCTTGCCTTGCTCTCCTCGAGTGGGTTTGACGACAACCTCGCCTACCTCTTTCAAAAACGCGACGTCGTCGTCGTCGAAGGTCGCCAGGCGAGCGCGCGGCACGATAATGCCCGCGTCCGAAACCAGCCGACGAGTCAGTCTTTTGTCGTCGCAACGGCACATGGCGACTGCGGAGGTGAACTCCGACAGCGATTCTCGGGTGATCACACTGCGACCACCGTGGTTGAGACGCATCTCGCCGGTTTCGGCATCGAGGACCTCCACCCAGATGCCGCGACGCAATGCCTCGTCGGCGATGATTCGCGCATACGGATTGAGGTCGTCGACGGTCTCCGGCGGCGGGCTGAACAACGGCTGGTTGATCGCATTTTTCCGCTTGATCACCAACACCGGGACGCGCCGGAAACCCAGCTTCTCGTACAGCCGGATCGCGGCTGCATTGTCATGGGTAACCGACAGATCCATGTAGGCGCGACCCGCACGACGGAAGTGCGCGGCCAACTTTCGGGTCAAGGCGATGCCTATTCCCGGGATCCCGGCAGCCGGATCGACCGCCAGTGTCCACAAACTCGAACCGCGCTCAGGATCAGAGAAGAGCAACTCGTGGTCGACACCGGTCACCGTGCCTACGACGGCACCGTCCTTGTCACGTACCGCGAGCAGGTAGGTGACGGCGGGCTCATGCAGGTTGTTGTTCCAGGTCGTGTCGACTGGCGCCGGAACCATTCCGCAGCGGACGTACACACGGTTCATGGAGTCTGCGTCGGACGAGTCATTGAGCGCGCGCACTGTGACACCCACTGGCGACGCCACCGACTCGTCCTCGTCAGAGATGTCGGAGAAGCGCAGCCGATAAGTATGGCTGGGGTCGATGAAAAGTTCGGAAGGCGCTCCGGCCACTACGATTTGGGGCTCGCGGGCATAGATGCAGATGTCACGCCGGCCGGGCGCTTCCCGCCGAAGCGCCTCGGCCAGAGTGCCGGCATCGGCAAAAGTCTGACCGAAGATGACACGGCCCCAACCTAATTCGAGTTCGACGTCTTTGGCCATCGCATCGGCCATGTGTGGCGGTAACGCGTCGTGGAGGCCGAGCGTGATCGCTTCGGGGTGGTCCGCTGGAGGACCGATGGCGGTCATGCTGCGGGCCCGGTCACACCATGACGTTGTAACCAAAGCTCGAGCAGGGCGATCTGCCAGAGCTCATTGCCGCGTAGCGGGGTCAGCCGACCGTTAGGGTCGGCCAACAGGGCGTCGACCGCGCCGATGTCGAACAGGCCCCGCTCTTTGGCGACCGGCGCGTAGAGCGCATCGCGGACCATATCGAGGTACGGCCCTTCGAGGTGGGTCAGCGCGGGAACCGGGAAATAGCCCTTGGGACGGTCGATGACTTCGGACGGAATAACCCGTCGCGCAGCTTCTTTGAGAACGCCCTTGCCACCGTGGGCGACCTTCAACTCCGGAGGGCAGGTGGCCGCGAGCTCGACCAGTTCGTGGTCGAGGAACGGAACACGGCCCTCCAACCCCCAGGCCATCGTCATGTTGTCGACCCGCTTGACCGGGTCGTCGACCAACATCACCATCGTGTCGAGCCGCAGCGCGCGGTCGATCCCGGTTTCGGCACCGGCGTGGGCGAAGTGCTCGGTGACGAAACGCTGGCTGGGATCGCCCGGCGCGAGGTAGCCCTCGGCGAGAAGAGCGGAAAGGCCGGCCTCGTCGTGGTCGAAAAAGGCAGCCCGGTACTCGGCGACCGAACCGTCGACGGTGGCCGCGGCCGGCGCACCCATTGGCGGATACCAGTGGTAGCCCGCGAACACCTCGTCGGCGCCCTGACCCGATTGCACGACCTTTACGTGGCGCGCGACTTCCTGGCTGAGCAGATAGAAGGCAACACAGTCGTGGCTGACCATCGGTTCGCTCATCGCCCCGATCGCGCCGTCCAGAGCGGGCAGCATCCGCTCGGTGCCGATGCGGATCTGGTGATGATCGGTGTCGAAACGTTTGGCCACGATGTCGGAGTACTGGAATTCATCGCCTTGCACACCGCCGGCCGCCTCGAAGCCGATGGAGAACGTCGAGAGCCCGTGCTGACCGGCCTCGGCGAGGAGGCCGACGATCAGGCTGGAATCCACGCCGCCGGAAAGCAGGCACCCGACCGGGACGTCGGCGACCAGTCGGCGCTCGACGGCGGTCCGCAGCGAAGAAAGCACGGCGTCTTCCCAGTCGCGCTCGGACCAGTCGGAGCGGTCGTTGTGCCGACTGAAGTCCGGTGACCAGTAGGTGGTGGCAACCCGGCGCCCGTCGGGCTCGATGGCGAGCAGTGATGCCGGCGGGATCTTGCGCACGCCGCGCAGGATGGTGGCGGGCGCGGGGACGACCGAGTGGAACGTCATGTAGTGGTGCAGCGCGATGTGATCGATGCGGCTGTCGACGCCACCGCCGGCCAGCAGCGCCGGCAGTGTCGAGGCGAACCTGATCCGGTGGTTGTCTTCGGTCACATACAGCGGCTTGATGCCGAGCCGGTCGCGACCGAGCAACACGCGGCCGCTGTCGCGTTCGACGATGGCGAAAGCGAACATGCCTTTGAAGTGGCCGACGAAGTCGTCGCCCCAGCGGTGGTAGGCCTTGAGCAGAACCTCGGTGTCGCTGTGCGAGAAGAAGCGGTAGCCGTAGCCCTGGAGCTCGGTCCGCAGTTCCTTGTAGTTGTAGATGCAACCGTTCCAGGCGATGGTCAGACCGAGGTCGGAGTCGACCATCGGCTGAGCGCCGGCTTCAGTCAGGTCAATGATTTTGAGACGACGGTGACCGAGAGCGACCCGACCTTGCGACCAAACGCCCGCTCCATCCGGTCCTCGCGGCGTCATCACGGCGGTCATCGCTGCGACCGCCGCTACATCAGGCGGTCGACCGTCGAGTCGCACCTCACCGGTGGCTCCACACACTTGATCAACCCTACAGAGGTCGATTCCGGCGTGCGCGCCGCTGACCCACCATTGCAACGTATATGCGTCTTGAACTGTCCGTACGTTCCCGCGTCGGGGCTCACTTTCGGTCCTTCTCGTTGTCCTGACCGCAGCACCGCGGGATCCGGTGCAACTTGTCGGTGTCCTCGTTTTCCACCTGCAAATAACGCCGTCCGTCGGCGGCGGTCGCAACACTGATCGCAGGCCCTTCACCGCTGACAGTGTCCGGTTCCATGAGCAGCTGCAGTTCGCCGGAGTCGACGTACAACATGGCGTCGTCGTTGGACAGCTTCCAGGGCCGGCCGTCGGTGGGCCAGCGACCGCCAACGAGCCGAATGTCAGTTTCGAGGTTGTCGTCCTCGTCGTCGTCGACGGATACGCAGCCGATCCATAACTTCGCCGGTAGCGGACGGAAGTACACCGCAAGACGCTGCCGGTTGAAATCCACCTCGATCGGTATTCCGATCGGCGGCAGCGATGTCCCTTCCGGACGATCGTTCAGCGACTGTTTGACTTGCCGCGATCCGAGCCCGACGCCGAACCAGTCGATGGTGAGCACGGTGGTGAGGTACTGCACGATCGCCAGGGTCAGCAGACCGCCCGCGCCGGCCGCCCCGACTCCGGCCGCCCCCGCTACCCACGTCACCGGCAGCGCGAGCAGTCCGACAGTAGCCGCGGCGCCGGCACCAGCGGCTATCTTGCCGGCCACCGTCAGACTGAAGTCCGGGTTCACCACGGCCTCAGGCGGATTCTGGGTCGGCCGCACGCCCACGGTCTTGGGAAGGTCATCGAGCTGCTCGCGGACTCTTTTGACTTCCGTCTCGTAGTCTTCGCTGCTCAACTGCCCGGCGCGCTTCTTGACGCCGGCGGCGCTCAGCGCCTGCTCGAGACTTTCGATGGTCTCCAGGTCGGCTCGTCGGGTCTCTGGTCCATCCGGATCGCGCGGTATGTCGTCGAGCCCCATCTCATAGGTCACCTTGAAGCTGGCATTGAAGTCGTAGAGCGTGGTTTCGGCGCTTACGGTGCCGTCGACCACCAGCCGGCCGTCGTGTGTTCGTGGCACGACGTCGGCGTCGAGGGCTTCCAGACAGCGGTCCTGCCCGCCGATGGTGATGGTCTTCGGACCTGCCAGCAGGCACGGCGCGTCAGCGTCGAAGTCGCTCTCGTCGAGGTCGAAGGTGTTCATCACGGTGTCGCGGACCTGCCGAAGAATGCTCCAGCCAGTGACGGCCAATCCAGTTCTTTCGTAAGGGTTTTCGGCCAGGATTGATCCGGGCAGCTCCTCGCCGGGCGGCAGTTCACGCAGCGTTTGCAGCTGAACCACCATCGATTCGTGGGTGACTCCGCCGACGTCGAAGCGCTGCACGACGGCATCGAGCGCCTTCACCGTGCTGTCGTCGCGCGATTCGGGCTCGACCTCCATCGCGGACGGCAGCAGGTCCATCACGCCGTCGACGCCCATCTCGGCGAGTTTGGGACGGATGGCGTCGGAGATCTGGGCGGCCAGCGAATCGAGCACTCTGATTCTGGCTTCGTCGTCGGAGAGGCTGGGATGCTGCAGCTTCTCCAGATTGACCAGCAACTCCCCGGCGATGCAGTGCGTGATCCAGTACGCCTCGGCGTAGTCGAGTTCCCAGCTGACACGCGGGTCTTGGCCCGTGAACGCGACACCGCCGTCGGGGCGGCGATCGATATGCGCGCCGAACAAGCGAGGGCCGTGGTCGTCGCTCGGCGAATTGGCAAGCAGCGCAGGGGCATCCTGCGTGGTGAAGTCCAGCGCTATCGTCTGCTTGCCCGGTTCGGTCTGCCGGGGTTCGAGCTGGTCGTGAATCGTCAACCGCCCGAATAGCGGGATCTCGTTGTAGGCGATCTCGCACGACTCGCCGGCGCGAGGGCCGTCCGGAATCGTGATCGTCGCGGGCGGCCACGACACCAGCGGGATGCAAGTCACCGAATCGATGACGATCCTCGAATCGAAGATCACCAGGTCGATCGCGAAATGCCTTAGCGGATCGTGGAATTCACCTTCGGCCTGCTCCTGCCACAGCCGCTGCTGCGCATCGAAGACGAACCAGACTCGATCCAGCGTCAGGTCCAGAGTGGCCGTTGCGGAGTAGCCGGGGCCGTCGACAGACTCCGTGTACTTATCACCACCGAACATCTCGACGGTCTGATCCTGGACGCGTTCGCGGTGGATCTCGATGATGGTGTCGGGGCGATGCATGTCGATCCTGTACCCACAACCCGCGGTCTTAGAACTGGCCGGTCAACCGCCGGGCCCTGCGATGGACCGGGGCACGCTCGGTAGCTTGGTCGCAACGGCTAATCACGCGGCCAACGAGCGGGAGTAGGGATGGAGCCTCAACGTATGGCCGTGGCTGCTTTTATGGCTGTCACCTTCGCCTTCCTGGCCTTCGTGCTCATCGCGGTCGATTGGGCGGCCGCGAGCGGTCGGCTCAGGCGCAATCAGTGGGTGGGGATCCGCATTCCGTCGACGATGCGCAGCGATCAGGCCTGGGTGGCCGGTCACCGTGCGGCGCTGCGCCTGATGCCGCTGCACCTATTGACTGGCATCGCGCTGCTGGTGGCCGTCCTGTGCGCGCCGACGGTGGGCAGTGTCCACCTCGTGGGAATTGGCGGCGCGGTCGTTTTCGTCCTGGTCGCCGTGGTCACCGCGGTCATCGCCGGACGGGCCGCGAAAGCGGTGGACGACGACCCGATCGATAGGCCTGCGTAAGACCACTCAACTCATTTGACAGTCGATTTATCTCGGTCTGCAGTTCACCAGATTTATCGCCCGAGAGGCGGCCCGTATTCGTCAAGGATACCCCTATCCACTGATTCTTTACGCTCGCTTTTACGCCGAGCGGACTGCTGACCGGAATCGCTTTAAGTGGTCGCACTCCATTACTCCGATCCATACTTTTCCAGAATCCCGGCGTATGCTGACTCGTAATGCTTCGCAATGCGGTCGCGCACCCAATCCAACCTGTTCTCGTACGCCTGTACTTCAGCTAGCGCCATCCGAAGTCTTTCCTGAGGCGGAAGATCTGCTCTCTTGGAGAATCGACTGATGTAGTGCCATTTTTCGGCGGTCAAGCCGAACCGATTCGGAGCATCTAACGGCGCGATCATCCAGTTGATTTCGCCCTCGCGAGAGGAGTCGTAAATTTGCAGTTTGCAGTCATTCGACCGGTAGTAGATGATGCGACGTGCGATGCCGCCCTCATCGGGACCCTCGTCGACCTCGTCCAGAACGAAACCGAGTTTTGTCAGCAGTGGCCCTGCAGTTTCCTCCACGTGTGCAGCAAAATCAGAGGTCAATATCGCCCTCCCCCACGCATGTCCAAGCGCCGCCGACACGCCGGTATCCGCATGCGCCCCATGCTTAGCCAGGCGACGGCAGACGCAGGTTGTCAAATTTTCAGCGCATCAAGTAGGTGTAGTAGTTACCGATCGCTTCAAGCGCCTTGGGCGAAAGTTCGGGATACCGTTTATGCATCTCGGATTCTACGTAGTCGCCAGCCTCATTCAACGAAAGACGATTCCAGTCGGGCTCAACCTGCATTGCTTCCCTGAGAATTACGCGCACCTGCTCATGCGCATGCGCGCTCGCCGGTCCGTAGAACGAGTTGAACGCCTCGTCATTTTTTCCGGGGTAGCGCTGCAGGTAGAGCGCAACCGCATCACTCAGATCAAAATTGCCATCCGCCGTCATGATCGACGATAACCTCACTTACCTCTCTCAAAAATAGTGGTCGACTGCCCGGTATCAGGGTCGATCTGGACGATGCGCGTTACATCAGGATTTTCCATAAGGCGAGGTATCTCTACAGTCTGCCACACGTTTCCCGGACGCAGGCTTGAGCCGACAATGGCTGTGACTTCACCTTGCGCGTTCTCCGCGTATGCTGCCGAAGCGTCTCCCCAGAATTGCACCGACACTGGATCGTGACGATTCCAGACTGGTAGCGGATCAACTCCCCTATCCGCGAGAGTCATCTCTAGCGTTGTGCCTCCCGAGCCGTGTGCAATGAGCTCCGCTATCCCTGAGTCGTCAGGACCTACTCCGAGCCCCTCGGCGTTTCTGCCGGACCAGTAATGGGCACTATTCGGGTCCGTTGTCGTGATGCCTTGCAATTGGTCGTATGACGGCAAACTTCCTGGCAAGTAGTGGCCGTCGCTGTCCATGGCATATGGATCGTCGCTGTGATGCAAGTCTGGGAGTGAATGGCCCGAAGAAACCTCAACGTGGCCATCGCCGGTACCTAACGGTGGGTGGCCGGCGGTCACCGGAGGTTCGTGCGGGCCCGCTAATGGGTGTCCGCCGGACGCCGGGCCGTCCACTGGACCCGACGGGTGAGCAGCAGGCACCGGACTCTCGGCCGGCCCCGACGGCATGTGACCTGAAGGCATCGGACCCTCGACAGGTCCCGACGGATGAACACCACCGTGCAGTGGTGCTTCAGGCGGGCTTAGCGCCGAGTGAAGATCGGGCAAAGCCTGCTCGAGCGGACTCAACGGCGGGTGGACGCCAGGCAGGTCGTACGCACCACCAGTGGCAGCGTCCAGTTCAGACAATTCGGACAGACCCGCTCCTTCGGGACCGAACATCATCCCGGGCAGGGCGAGTGCGCCGTCGGCCGTTTTGCCACCTGCGTAGTAAGCCGGGTTGTCAATGAAGCTCTTGAATTCGTGTGTGAGGTCGTTGATCGGAGCTACCGGTCCTTGCAAGAGGAAGTCCTCTGCCCTTCCAGCTAGACCTTTCGCCATCCCGCCCCACGAATCGCCCAGTGCGCTGAGTCCGTTTTGCCCCATGAGGTCGTGGATGCCCTGCTCGGCGGAGAACCAGCGGTCCGCGAAGCCCTCGCCGAATAAGGGTGGCGACGGCCGCGGCGGAGTGGGCGGGATGTAGTTGGGCATTCCGTTGTCCATCCACTGCTGAGTACGGGCCACGGCGTCATTCAGTCGTGACTCGATCTGGTCCGGCGGGACACCGTCGCTGATCATGGACTGGCGCGCCAACGCCTTGAAGGTCTCGACGTCGGCGGGATTGAGCCGAGGCGGTGGCGCGCCCGGGACACCGGGTTTCTCAAGCCGGCCGAGCAGATCAGGCAGGCTGCTCGGTGGCGGCTTGCCGCCGGGGTCGGCAGGCTCGCCCCGCCCAAGCATCATGTCTTCCAACGACGGTGGCTTGCCGCCCCCCGCGCCGGCTGGAACGGGCGAGCCTTTCGGCGGTTCACCGCCAGCCTCCGCCGAGGCGGGACCAGCCGGTAACAGCATGTCCTGCCACGACTTTGGCTGACCCGCGGCCGAGGGCTTCGGTGCACCCGGAGCCGGTGGAGCGACGCCCGGTTGATGCCCGGTGGCATCCAGCGGGATGTCGCCGACGCTGCCGCGGACGGCAGTGGCGAGTTCCTGGTCGGCGTTGTGGGCGTGCAGTTTGCAGGTGTCGAGCTGTCCCTGCAAAAGCTGTTGCTCTGCTGCTAACGTCAGACGATCGAGCCCAATCATGGTGTTGCCCGGATCGATTCGCCAGTCCGGTGTGATCGTCCAGCCGTAACCCTCTGCGGCTTGCTCGATTCCGTCAAGTTCGGACTTGACCGATCGCACGTCCGCTTCCGCGCGCGATACCGCCGCCGCTACCTGCCTGGACTCTTGACCGTCAGCGTCGATGTCGCGGCGCGTCTTGCCCAGGTCCGCGCGAAAAGCGTCGCCGGCTTCTCCTTGCCAGTCGCTGAACGTGTTATGGACCTGCTGCAGGCTGTCGCCCAACCTCTGCAAGGTCATCGCGCGATTGGTGGCGGTCTGGAACACGCCGTGGATCGCATCGGCGTCCCAGCGCTTGACATCGGCCGGAGTCAGCGCCGCCACGCGTTACCCTCACTCCCCTAACGACTGGACCGCCTGGGCCGACTCGTCTTCGTTGCTGACGTAGCGGGTCATTGCGTCGCCCACGTGCGACCCCAATCCACCCACCTGCAGTTTGTGGTGGTTGTGCCGCGCTTCCCACCGAGCCGCCAGCTCGCCCAGCGCCTGCTTCGAGGATCCAATCCAGCCGGACGCGGCATCGGCCAGTCCATCCTCGTGGTTGACGAAGCTCAGGGCGGC
>DATAZN010000636.1:0-4301 GCA_036272035.1 Mycobacterium sp.
CCAACGCGGACGGCGGCGGCAACGCGGGCCGGGCGCCCTCGGTACCCCCGGCCCGCGCCCCTTCGGCGGCGGTCGCCGAAGAATACGAGCTCGCCCGCCGGAAGGGCACGGCGGAGGCATTCGAGCTGTTCATCGCGCGCCATGGTGATGATCCGCTGGCCGAGAAGGCGCGCGACGAGCTGAAGCGCCTGTCACGCTGATCCTTCCCCTTGGGAAGCAGGCCACTCGAGGCATCGCATTTTGGCAGGCGGCATCGGCGCCGGGCCGGACTTGCCGCATGATCTTTCGGCACTATGGTAGGCCCGCAACTCTGTCCCCGGAGCCACCCACGATGCCCTTTCCGCATGCCTCGGAAGCCCTGTCGCGCTTCACCGTGCTCGATCTGACCCGCGTCCGCTCCGGACCCACCTGCGTACGCCAGCTCGCGGACTGGGGTGCCACGGTGATCAAGATCGATGCGCTCACCGAGGATTCCGGCGGCGAGCAGCCGGGCGGGCCCCGGCGGGGCTCTGACTTCCAGAATTTGCACCGCAACAAGCGGGCGATGACGCTGAACCTGAAGGACGAGCGCGGGCTCGCGGTGTTCAAGCGACTTGCCGCCAAGGCCGACGTCGTCGTCGAGAATTTCCGCCCCGACGTGAAGAAGAAGCTCGGCATCGACTATGAGAGCCTCGCCAAGATCAACCCGCGCATCGTCTATGGCAGCATCTCCGGCTTCGGCCAGGATGGCCCCTATCACAAGCGCCCGGGCTTCGATCAGATCGCGCAGGGCATGGGCGGGCTGATGTCGATCACCGGCGCACCGGGCGAAGGCCCGATGCGGGTCGGCATTCCCGTCGCCGACCTCACCGCCGGCCTGTTCTGCGCCATGGGCATCCTCACGGCGCTGCTCGAGCGCGAGGTCTCCGGCAAGGGCCAATGGGTGCAGACCTCGCTGCTCCAGGCCCAGATCTTCATGCTCGACTTCCAGGCCGCGCGCTGGCTGATGGAGAAGGAAGTGGCAAAACAGGCTGGCAACAACCATCCGACCAGCATCCCGACCGGCGTGTTCAAGACCTCGGACGGGTACATCAATATCGCCACGACGGGCGGGCGGATCTGGGAGCGCTGTGCGCAGTCCATTGGCGCGCCCGAGCTCTACAGGCATCCCGATTATGCAACGGCCCCTGCCCGCTCCAAGAACCGCGACGCGCTCAACGCGGAGATCGAGAAGCGCACCGTGACCAAGTCGACTGAGACCTGGGTCCGGGAGTTCAACGACGCCGGCGTGCCCTGCGGACCGATTTACGCCATCGACCAGATGTTCGATGACGCGCAGGTCAGGCATCTCGGCATCGCGCAGGACGTGCCCAACGACGAGGGCCGCCACATCCGTCTGGTCGGCCAGCCCGTGACGCTGTCGCGCACGCCGAGCCAGATGGTGGCACGCCCGCCGGACTTCGGCGAGCAGACCGACGAGGTGCTGAAGGAGTTCGGCTTCGACGCGGACGAGATCGCCGACCTGAGGCAACGCAAGGTGGTCTGACGAGACCAACACGCTTCATCTTTGATCGGCATAGGGGGCGACCTTGTGGGTCGCTCCCCTGCCACACCACCCGGCATGCGGGTCCGCACCGGGCGGTTCGAGAAGTTGAGGTCATGAGAGACGGGGCAATCCGAGCCGGTCCGACCAGCTCAGGGTCAGCACGGCGTTGATGAGCATGCCGCTGTTGCGCCACCAGCGACGGCTGTTGGCCGCCACCTTTCGCGCGACGTCAGGCTTGGCTCCCATTGCCAGCAACTCCCTGTGCATGGTCGTGCCGCGCTTCCACTGTTTGAGCTGGATGGCTCGCAATCGATGCCGCAGCCATTGATCCAGCTCTCGCCAGACCTTCGGCGTTTGCGCCAGCCGGAAGTAAGCCTTCCATCCCCGAACATAGGGCCGCAGGCGCTCCACCACATCTTGCATACTGCGCCCGCCACTTCGGCAGGTCAGTTGCCGGACGCGCTGCTTGAACGTCCTCAGCGGCTTTTCGGCGACCTTGCGTTTGATCGCTCCGCCCGGACCCGGCCAGAAGCCGTAGCCCAGGAACTTGCGACCGAACACGCTGGCCACTGCGCTTTTGGTCTCGTTGACTGACCGTCAAGTGCAGTTCGCCGTAGAGCCGCCGAAGCAGCGCCATCACTCGTTCACCTGCCCGACGGCTGCGGACGTAAACGTTCGCATCGTCGGCGTAGCGCACGAAGCAATGGCCCCGACGTTCCAGCGCCTTGTCCACTTCATCGAGCAGGACATTGGCCAGCAGCGGCGATAGCGGCCCACCCTGCGGCGTCCCCATCGCGCGCTTCTGAACCACGCCATCGTCCATGATCCCGCTGTTCAGATAAGCCCGGATCAACCGGATCACCCCAGTGTCCCCGATCCGTTTCTGTAGGCGGTCGATGAGAATGTCGTGATCGACCCGGTCAAAGAACTTTTCCAGGTCGACGTCCACCACGATCCGGCGACCCGATTGCACGTATGACTGTGCCGCAAGGACGGCGTCATGCGCGCCTCGGCTCGGCCGGAAGCCGTAGCTGTGCTCGCTGAAGGTCGGATCAAGAATGGGCTGCAGCACTTGCAGCAGCGCCTGCTGGATCAAACGATCCGTCACCGTCGGGATGCCGAGCTCACGCTCGCCACCGTCAGGCTTGGGAATCGTCACCCGTCGCACCGGACTGGGCCGGTACGTCCCCGACAACAGTTGCTCGCGGAGCGCCGGCCACGCCGTGCGCAGATGCGCGACCGTCTGGTCGATGTCCAGACCGTCCACACCGGCCACGCCTTTGTTGGCCCGGACCCGTTTGAGCGCCCGTTGCAGGTTCTCTCTCGTCATCGCCGCCAGAAGCAGCGCTGACCCTGTGCCCTTCGGTTCATGCCGCGGGCGACGAGCTTCATCGCTGCCCGAGCCACACGCGGATTCACCGCGTCCTACCCCGGGCCGCCCTGCTTGCGCAGGCGTCTGATGCGATGCTCGCCACATCGGCATGGCGTCGAACACTCCCTCTCGTTCGGCCCTTCGCCTTCGGGTCAGCTTTGCGGCCTTCCCATCGCTACTACGGCCTCAGCTGACTTCTCGCTCCGGCTCGACACCGTCGCCCTTTCGGGCGTGGGGCGAGATCTCCCCAGGTAAGAACGCACTCCTTCACTACACGACCGCCGGATCTACGCCGCTTCCCCTTGATCACGAGAGCTTCGCGGTTTCTGGCCCGCTCGCCCTGGTCGGCAACGCCTTCTATCCGGTTCTTGTTCATCGGCCCGCAGCTTCGCTCCGCGCTTCCTCCCCACACTCGGTCGCCCTCATGCAGTTGCGCTTCACTTCGCTCGCCATGATCAGCTTACGATGGGACTTCCACCCACAAGAGTGCGCCCATGCTGGGCGCACCAGAAAAAAGCCCCGGCGGTGTCCCGCCGGGGCTTCATCAGATCGTCAGAAGACCCGAGCTTACCAGTTGCGCTGGGCGCGGATCAGCAGGCTGTAGGTGTCCTGGTCCTTCAGCTCGTAAGTCGCCGCGGGCTTGGCAACCGACGTCAGCGCCGGCGTCGTGATCGTGCCCGAGTACTTCTGGTCGAGGTGGCTGTAGACGAAGTCAGCCGAGAAGGTCAGACCCTTCACCGGGGTCCAGCGGGTGATGACGCCGACCTGGCCGATGTTGAAGTCCGGGTTGCAGGTGCCGGTCAGGGTCGCGAACGAAGCGCTGCCGCAGATCAGGCCCTTGGCCGTACCGCTGTAGTTGACGGCAGCCCACGCACCGTAGAGCGCCGTGTTCCAGTACGGGCTCCAGTTGTGGGTGTAGGCACCGCGGAAGCCGTAGGTCTTGGTCAGCTCGAGGCCGCCACCCGGCGCGAACACCGCGTCAGACACGCCGGCGAAGCCGATGCTCTGATATGCGGCGTTCGAGCTGCCGAACATCGAGTAGCTGGTCGCGGCCAGCTCCTGGAAGTTGTAGCGGCTCGCACCGTCGGTGTAGACGCCCGACACGTTGATGACGTCACCCGCGCCGGTCGGGATGTTCTTGATCGACAGAGCGAGCTGGACGGCCCAACCCCACTTGTCCTCCGGATGTCCTGTGGTTTCGGTCGCACCATAATAGCCGACATGGTTGTCGTGCGCGGCAACCGACGCCTGGAACAGACCCCAGGCCTGATCGACGCGGACCATGCCGACGAGGTCGGGTGACCTCGACCCACCAAGGTCGTTCGAACCGTAGGCACCGCCGAGCACGCCCGAGGTGCTCATGCCTGCGGTGTTCCAGATGTTGGTCTGGAAGACCTGCGTCGC
>DATAZN010000637.1:0-48296 GCA_036272035.1 Mycobacterium sp.
GGACCACCAGCTCGAGCGGCCTTCCGGCGATCCCGCCGGCGTCGTTGACCTCGCGAGCGGCCAGCTCGAGTCCGGCGAGCAGGTGTTGGCCCGCCTCGACCCACCCGGGCCGGGTGAGCGGAACGAGGGCGCCGATCTGGACGGATGATCCGTCAGCTCGCGGGTACACCTGGGTGATCATGTCGGACATTGCATGCGTCACCAGCGCCGACACTCAACCGATATTGGTCCGCCGAGCTACGGAGGGGCCCACGTCCGTCAGGACGTCTCCAAGGGGCGAATGGGGAAACAGCTGGGGGAGACCCCGCACCGACAGAAACAATCGATGCCGACCGCGATCGGAGTGCTTCCGCGGGTCGTGGCGGTAGCCGCCTTCCTCGCCGTGCTGGTCACCGGTCCGAGGGTCGCCCTGAGAGCCTGCAGAGGCAGGGACCGCCTTTCAAGGCGCCCGGCGCGGGAGGCAGTCCTATCGAGCGACCTTGATGACTTCGTCGAAGTAGGTGATCGTCATTGGTTCGGTCAGCATCTCTCCGACGTCATCGGTCATGCCCTGCTCGGTGCGCCAGGCGAGGTAGTCCTCGTAGTGCTTGCGGGTTGTCCATTGGGTGAAGGAGACGACGTGGTTGGGGTCGTCCTGGTCGCGGCGCAGTGAGATCGCTTCGCAGCCGTCGTGGCTGAGGCTGTCGGGCAGCGCCTCAGCCAGGGCCGCGATGAGACCGTCGGCGTAGTGGCTCTTGGTCTTGAACTCGGTGGCAACGTGCACGCTCATGGACAACCTCATCCGGGGTGGTTGGTTTTGTGGCTCGGGTGGCTAGATCGAACCGACGGCCCGTGCCCGATCGGCCAGGGCGCGTCGGGCCGCTCGGGAGTTCGGTGCGAAGCGCTCCCATCCGTGCGGGACGCCTGGATGCACGTGTAGCTCGATCGGGACTCCCGCCCGGGCCAGGTTCCGTGCGTAGGTGATTGTCTCGTCACGGAAGATGTCGAGATCGCCGACGTCGAGGTAGGCCGGGGCGAGCCCTGCGAAGTCGGTCAACCGGGCGGCAGCCGCGAGTGGGGACACCGAGTCGCGACCGAGCTGGTCGCCGAGCAGAGCACTCCAGCTGGTGAAGTTGTTGTCGTAGGTCCAGGTGAGGAATGGCTCGCGTGCCGGGTCCGGGGTGAGAGTGCGGTCGTCGAGCATCGGGTAAATGAGGATCTGGCGCGCCAGGGTGATCCCGTGGTCGCGGGCAATGATCGCCGAGGCGGCAGCGGGGCCGGCGCCGCCGGAGTCGCCCATAACCGCAATGCGGCCCGGGTCAACACCCAGCTCCTGAGCGTGCTCGAGCAGCCAGGTCAGCCCGGTGAAGATGTCCTGGGCCACCATGGTTCCGGTGGCCTCGGGCGCCAGCCGATAGTCGACGGCGAGGAACGGAACCCCGGTCTGGGCGACGTACCAGGACAGCACCTCGTCGTAGAGGTCCAGGCTGCCGCCGACCAACCCACCGCCGTGGGCGTAGAGGACCGCCGATCCAGGACCGCGGTTGTGCGTGGTGTACCAACGCAGTTCGAGGGAGGCACCGTCGGGGGCAGTCGCAACGTAGGTGGCTGTGGCCACCCCCGAGGTGGGCGGCACGAGGGTGGCCAGGTGGGCCAGACCGGCGTTTGCCTGTTCCCGCAACGCTTTCCAGTCACCTCTGGCCGGAGTTGGAGCAGTGGCGGCTTGTGCGGCCAGCGCCGTCATGACCGGCACCAGCTCGGAATCCAGTGTGTGAGCCATGACGTGACCTGCACCTTCGGGTCGGCGCCACAGCTTCCGTGGCAATCGGAGATGGCGCGTGCTCGGCGGTACGGCGGGAGAAGGAGCAGACCAACACCCCATGGCTGGTGCTTCTCTCCCAGCAAGCCGCTCCTTGCGGCCGATGAGACCCACTGTGGTTGGTCCCGTGATGGGAGGGTCAATGCCGGGTTCGGTTGGTGACTCTCCCCTTGGGGGAGGCCGCGGATCGGATGCCCCTGGACGCAGTCCACGCCGTGCTCGCCGCACCGGACGGTACCGACGCGGGACGGTCTGATCACTGCCCACCTGAGGCGGCGGCCGCTGCGTCCGGTCATCCAGGATGGCGCCGACGCGATGGGCAGCATCTTCCCGAGTGCCGCCGAGCCGGCGTAGTTACTCAGTTAGTCACTCGGGCTGGTCCGACGCGGCGTCGCCGCCGGCCAGTGCGGTACCAGCGAGATGGCTACGTGTCGGTTGTCAAGCAGCTGTGACAGCTCGGAGGTAGTCGGCTGCCCGGAACCTGTTCTGGTGCCCGAGGTGTCAGCGGCCGCGGCGGCGCGTCAGCCGAGCACGACCGGGAGCGCGATCAGCCCGTTCATGAGCAGGCCCGGGTTGCGGGCCGGTTCGGCCGCCGGGTCGGCCAGGCGCAGCCCAGGGAAGCGAGCGAGCAGCGATCCCAGCGCGATCCGGCCCTCCAGACGGGCAAGCGGCGCGCCGACGCAGTGGTGCAGCCCGTGGCCGAACGCCAGGTGGGAGTTCGAGGTCCGCGTGACGTCGAGCCGGTCGGGGGCGTGGAAGCGCGCCGGGTCGCGGTTGGCGGCGAGCAGGGCCGGCAGCACGACGTCGCCGGCGGGGATCGTCACTCCGCCCACCTCGATAGGAGCCGCCGTCACTGCCGGGAACGTCACCTGCAGCGGACCGTCGTAGCGCAGCAGCTCCTCGACGGCGCCGGGCAGTCGTTCGGGTTCGGCCCGCAGCAGCGCGAGCTGCTCGGGGTGGCGCAGCAGGGCGAGAGTGCCGCTGACGATGAGGTTGACCGCGGTCTCGTGCCCCGCCACGAGCAGCAGGATCGCCATCGAGGTGAGCTCGTCCTCCGAGAGCCGCTCGCTGCCCTCGTGCACCGCGATGAGGGCGGAGAGTAGGTCGTCGCCCGGGTCGGTGCGCTTTGCGGCGATCAGCTCGCGCACGTAGCCGACGATGCTCCGGACCGCGTCGACGTAGACCTCGGACGGGTGCGCATTGCCGTTGACGATGATCGACGACCAGCGCCGGAAGTCGGCGCGGTCGCCCGGCGGGATGCCGAGCAGCTCGGTGATCACGGTGATCGGCAGCGGGAACCCGAAGCCCTCGACGAGGTCGACCGGTCGCTCGTCGGCCCCCGCCGCGGTGACGTCGTCGAGCAGGGCGTCGGCGATGTCCTGGACCCGCGGCGCGAGCGCCTCGACCCGGCGAACGGTGAACGCGGCGGTGACGAGGCGCCGCAGCCGGGTGTGGTCGGGCGGGTTCGTGCTGAGGAGGTGCGTGTTCATCGCGGCGTTCAGGTCCGGCGGCATCTCGTCCATGTGCGGGCCGCGGAGGGTCTTGACCAGCTCCGGGTGCGCGAGCAGCTCGCGTGACTCGGCGTACCCGGTGACAACCCACGCCGGAACGCCCGTGAACAGCATGATCTTCTGGACCGGTCCGGTGGCCGCGAGCTCGGTGTAGGCGGCGTGCCGGGCGGGCCCGGTGGTCTCGGTGAACGGTGACGGTGCCGTCTGGGAGGTCACGGACCCGACGGTAGCGTCGTCATCATTGATCACGACAATCATTTTGTGATGCATGAACCATTGTTCTCGCCTAGTGATGTTTGCGCCGCGATCGCTAGTGTTTCGGGCAGTGAGCTTGGTCCTCGCCATGGTGGTTGACCTCTCGCATCGGGGAGAATCTGATGGGAGCGCAGCGTCGAACCAGCCGTCGGGGTGGGGGGTAGTTTACGGCGACCCTCCGAGCGCCGCTGCAATCTCTAGCATGCTGTCGATAACGACGGCCCCGGCTGCTCATGTGCCCTGAAGAGCATCTGCTTGCCGGGTTTGTTCGCAAGGGCAATGCAGGGCACATGATCGGCCTGGGCTGCCTCGGGGTGCCAATCGACCAGGTAACCGTCGCAGCCCCGGAGGTGGCCGCTCTCCTGAAGTTCGAGGAGGGTCACTTTCTGGACCTGAAGGCGATCGAGGTCGCTCCTTCGAAACTCACCAAAGGTCTGAGCGCTTTTGCGAACGCCGATGGTGGCGAGCTGTATGTCGGAGTAGATGAGACCGCAAATGGTCTGGTCTGGCGCGGCTTCAATGATCAAGAAGACGCCAACGGGCACCTACAAATCTTCGAGGAGTTATTCCCTCTAGGAAGCGAGTTCTCTTACGAGTTTCTAGTCTCGGATGGGCAGTCAGGGTGTGTCTTGCACATCACTGTCCAAAAGACTCGAGAGATTAAGTACGCCTCTGACGATAAGGCGTACGTTCGCCGTGGCGCACAAAGCCTTCCGGCGACAACCCCTGAGGCGCTCGATAGGCTGAGTCGGGCCAAAGGATTGACATCATTTGAGACTCAGACCGTGTCGGTCCCGGTTGATTTCGTGTCCAACTCCGAAGCAATTATCGGGTTCATGCTCGCGATTATGCCCACAGCCGAGCTGGCTTCGTGGTTGGCCAAACAGTTGTTGATTGTTGAGGGCAAGCCCACTGTTGCGGCCGTTCTGCTCTTCGGTGACGAGCCGCAGATTGCACTTCCGAAGAGGTCGACAATAAAGATCTATCGGTACAAGACTACTGATTCGGAAGGATCGCGCGAAACTCTCGCCTTCGACCCAATCACGATAGAGGGATCTTCACTCGCAGATCTTCGAGGCGGTAAAGAGGACGGCAGAGATCGTCCAGGAGACGCAGGTGAGCGGGCCTGAGGGGCTGCGGGAGGTCTCCTACCCGAACGAGACGCTCCACGAGATCATCACGAATGCGGTGCTCCACCGAGATTACGCGATTGCAGACGATGTTCACGTTCGAATATTCGACAATAGGGTTGAAGTGGAAAGTCCAGGTCGACTGCCGGCGCATGTCACGCCGGGAAATATTCTGACTGAACGATTTGCGCGGAACGGCGTGATTGTCCGATTGATCAATAAGTTTCCTGGCGCCCCTAATAAGGATGTAGGCGAGGGTCTTAATACCGCGTTTGCTGCCATGAAGGCGATCAAGCTAAAAGATCCTGTTATTCGCGAGTTGCCAAATTCTGTCTTGGTTGGCATTAGGCATGAGCGGCTCGGCTCGCCAGAGCAGCTTGCAATGGAGTATCTCGCTCACAGTTCAGAGATCAACAACCGGACGCTACGAAGTCTTACCGGCATCGGTTCGGAGAATAGGGTGAAGAGAATCTTCGAAGGCCTCGTGAAGAGTAAGCAGATTGAGCGCGTTCCGGGGAAAGCCGGGGCGTCGGCCGCTTACAGAAGGTACTCGGGCGAGACTCCTGTCGATGGGATCTAGCGGGTCCGTCAGCGCGATTCCTCCGCAGCCGCGCGCCGCGCGGGGTCGGCCGGCAGGCCGCACGCCCCGCGCGAGCGCTTGCGGCTGCATGGGCAGAGTCCGCAGCGGCGCCGGCAGGCGCCGCCTTGAACAAGAAAGTCTGAACCCCGGCTATCCGGCGAACGGGAACACCGGTGGTGGTATCGAGCGCCTCGTGTAGGGAGTCGGCAGGTGACCAGTCAGACGACCGAGCCGGCCGGCCCCGCGAGCAGCGTGACGCCTGCCGTTGCGAAGTTGGCCAGGTCGGCCCGGGTCGCCAGGCCTTCTGGTCCCGCCATGCTCGCGCCGTAGGCCGCCTCGGACTCGTACTCCATCACTGCCACCAGGTAGTACGGGGGCAACGTGCCGTCCGGCCCCGGTCCGGGCCTCGTCACCGTGTAGCGCTGCAGGCCGGGGATCGTGGCGGCGAGCGGCGCATGGACCCCGGCGTAGTGTTCGTCGAACCGGGCGGGATTCTCGGGGTGGTTGTAGAGCACGGTGGCCTGGAACATGTGACCTCCTCGTCGCGCGGGAACAGGGGCCATTTTTAGCGGATCGATGACGCCCCGGACAGGCGCTCCCATGGTGTGGGACCGAAAGGCTTCCCGACGCCGACACGATGACCGTCCGGCGCACCACCGACCAGCCAGTCCGTACCATCAAAGGACAGCAGCCACGGGCCGCTGACCCCTCGATTTCCTAGCCCAGGTGACGCACATCAGGTGGCAGACCAGCGTCGCGGATCAACCTGCGGATGACACTATCCGGCGAACGTTGTCGAGTCCCGGCTGATGCTTGATGTTTCGGTCCCACCCGATGCTTGACGTCAGGGCCTGATCGGCCTTCCTGTACCGGTCCGCGTGGTGAAGGCAGGGAGGCCGGGATCGGTCAGCCCCATCGGTCACTAGTCCTGCGAGGCGACGAGCTTCAGGTACGCCCTGAACTCGTCCTTCAGAGTCCGGCCGGGTGCAGGAATAAAGATCGGCAAGCGGTTGTCTGGCAGGACAAGCAGTATTCCGCAGCATTGCTCCGGCAATTCCCCCCACGCCGCATCAGTCAAACCGACCGCGATCTGCTTGCCGGACGGAGGTCTTATCAAGTCGGTTTTGTTGCCCGTCATCATGTCTGCGCGAATGGCTAGAAGTGTGACCTGGTGGGCCGAGAGCTGTCTCGCCTTCTGCTTGGCGAAATTCGAGTTCGTCAGAATATTAGATATAGCGTCGGTATCGCGCGCTCTGTAAGGCCGGGGCGTGCGGTACCCAAGGTGGGAGTCGGCTCGACCTGCTGGCCACCGATGAGCTGCCTCCATGGCTCGGCCACGATATTCTCGTACCACTCATCAATGCCGTCGTGCGGGGCGTATGCCTCAACAGTAACCAGTGGTGTCGATCCGTCGGCCGGCATGACCGCCAGGTCGCTTCCGAAACTGCCATTATCGGCCAGGATCTCGAGCTTCACGTTAGAGTGAGCGAGTCGTCGGGCGGCGATGAACTCAAACAGCGTCGACTGGAACGTCGTATAACGGTCGCGGCCCGTATGCGCGGCTGGCTTGTGGCCCCTGCGCTTGATCGGCGAAACCATCTTATTGGCCCGACTTCGCCAACTCCCGGCCACACCTGTTTCTGATTCAACCCACGTGAGGAGCCGCTCGATCGTGTCGAGGAGCTCCCGCGCGCCCTTCTGGCCGAGCAAATCGGATTCGGTGGCCATCCACAGCAAGAATAGGATCGCATACGGCTCGTTGGGCCAGTCGGCATTCACCGACGTGGCGATCGCTTTTCCTGATGCGCTCGCCGATGTGCGGGTACTCCGGCAGGCTCAACAAAACCCCCGCGACTACCTCGTCAACGACAGGCGTCCGAAGGCGATGTCGCCGACGATTGAGGAAGAGCAGCGATATCAGAAGCAAGATCAAGGTAATGACGGTGAAGCTGATGGCCTTCCGGCTTGCGTGCACGGCTCGCCCCCTTCACCTCGGTCGCCAAGCAGTCTCTTCCGTGTGAGCTGGTACGCCATGTGACGCGGAAAGCAAGGAGGAATGACGCTAGCAGCGAAGAGGGAGCTCATCAACCAAGAGTTTGACTGCTGGTATTACGTCCACGGGAATTCCGATCTGTTAGGCGGCTCGACGATCCGGTGAGCGCATCGGCGACGTCGAGCAGGGAGGACACGATCGCGTCGGGGTGGACAGTCAGGAACCGGTCCCTCTTCTCCGGCTTGTTGGCGAACGCGATGGACCCGGTGCCGGCGTGGTGGGCGGCCTCGACATCGGTCACCGAGTCGCCGAGAAGGAGGCAGTCGCCCGGGGGCGCTCCGAGTTCGCTCGCCGCTAGGAGAAGCAAGTGCGGATCTGGCTTGAGCCGGCTCGGGTCCGAGTTGGCGCGGGCGACCACCCCACGGATCGAGCCGTTCAGGTTCTCCGCGTCTAGGAAGGCCTGTACGGCGGCGGCCGAGTTGTTGCTGACGACGGTGACCGTGTGGTCCGTGTTCGCGAGGCTGGTAAGGAGATCGCGGAGGCCGGGAGTCGGCTGGGCGGTGCTCACCCCGGCGATCTCCAGCTTGGTGAGCGCCTGCTCGGCCATGCTGCTGTGCTCGGGCGCGTTGGCGGCCACGTAGTACAGCAGGGCGAAGGGGTCAGCGGCCTCTAGCAGGTAGGCCGGGATGTCGATCCCTTCCCGGCTGAGCAGCTCCCCGAGTTCGAGTGTCGCTGCCGCGCTGCTGACCGCGCTGAACGTGGCACACATCGGACCGTCGAAGTCGAGCAGTACGTGCGGGCAGCGTTCGAGCACCGCGTGGAGGCTCACTGGTGGCGGTGCTGCGGTCGGCGGTCCGGAACCGGCTGATTCCGTTCAACCCTGCCGAGGAGGTGCGCGTCCCGCGTATCCGGCAGCACGACAGTGCACTCGACCGGATCGTCAGTCGCGCCGATCTCCGCAACCGGCTACTCCCGGCTGTGCCGGAACGGCATCGGGGCATCGTGGCCACGGCTGGCGGAGCTGGCCTGCGATGGGGGGAGGCCGCTGGGTTACGGCGGGACGCGATCGACCTCGAGCAGGGCTCGCTCTGGGTGATCAGGACGATCGTGGAGGTGAGCGGGAACACGTCGTTCAAGCCGTTCCCGAAGTCAGCGGCGGGCCGGCGGCAGGTCCCGCTGCCATCCTGGCTCGTTGCGATCATCCGCGAGCACCTCGACCACTGGCCTACCGAGGAGAACGCCCCGATCTTCGCCAACGAGGTGGGGGCTCCGTTGCGGCGAACGTTGTTTCGCGCGCGCATCTGGCGACCGTCACTGGTTCGGGCGGGGATGCTCGGCAAGGTCGAGGGCGACGGCCCGTTCACGGGAATCTGGACCGACGAGGGCGGCGAGAAGCATCGGGCCGAGTTCAGGACTCGGCCGGCGGCCGTCAAGGAGGTCTCGCGGAGGCAGGCCGGCGGGATGCGCTTCCATGACCTACGCCACTCGTACGCCACCTGGCTCGTGGACGACGGCGTGCCGGTCAACATGGTGCAGCGCGTGCTCGGTCACGAGAAGTCGTCGACAACGCTGGACCTCTACACGCGCCGCACCGACAACAGCGCCCGGATCCTCGATGCGCTCACCGGTGACGACGACGAGGACGACGGCGCGGCGGGTGTACTGGCGCGGACGTGAGCGAGGGGAGGGGCCTGCTGCCTTTTCGCTGCCTAGATGGCCCCTAGAAACCAACTCGGCCTGGTCACTGTCCCCGGTGTGGGGCCTTGACCAGGCCGTATGTTGGTGGGCGATACTGGGATTGAACCAGTGACCTCTTCCGTGTCAAGGAAGCGCTCTCCCACTGAGCTAATCGCCCGAGGCGGAGGCGGGAATCGAACCCGCGTACAGGGCTTTGCAGGCCCTTGCCTAAGCCACTCGGCCACTCCGCCGAACCTGATAGGGGGCCGAGATGGAGGTCCGGCAAGGGACCCGAGCACCCTCCGAGCGGACGACGGGATTCGAACCCGCGACCCTCACCTTGGCAAGGTGATGCGCTACCAACTGCGCTACGTCCGCATATTTCCCGCCGAAGGTTCTCGGCGGGATGTTGTGGCTGAAGCCTAGCCGACTGTCCGGCCGGGCTCCAAACCGACCCCCCCAAACCGCTCTGATCAGCTCGCTTCGCTGGAGAGGAGGTCTTCCAGGGCCAGATCGAGGTCCAGCCAGGCGTACTCGGTGCCCGGCGGAACGGCCTCGAAGGTCCGGTCCAGGAAATCAGCCAGATCGGGGGCGCTGGTCGAGAACAGCGCGTGTCCCGAAGGAGAGCTGAGTTCGATCTCTACGGTATCCGCGTCTCCGGTCGCCGGGCGCACCCGGACGTCGCCGGTGCCCGCGTCGGTGAGGAGACCGTCGGCGAACAGATCGCGGGCGAAAACCCACTCAACGTCCGCTGCGTCGGTTCGACCTGTTTGGAAAACCGCGTGCACCGCGTATGGATCACGGCTGTCATACCGCAGCTCGACCCGCACCGGCATCGCGTCCGCCTGCTGGGCCAGCAGATCGAACACGGCGAGAGAGCGGATGGTGACGTGCTCGTTGCGCATCGTGCTGCCCCTCCGTGGGTTATTGCCCGTCATACAAGAGGGAGAACGACCGGAGGGCCGAGATGTCACGGTCTCAGGGGTGGTGACTGACCCCCGAGAACCCACACTTCACCCGGTTGGAGCAGTGTCGGTTGTTGCGGATCAAGAAGAACGGTGAGGTCAGCGCGTCGCGGACGGCTTGCCGGCACTAGTCTGAGCCGCAGAGTTTTTGTCATGATCGCTTCGAGGTGAGGATTTCAGGTGGCCGACGTCGCCGACCGCTCCGCATCGTCCGGTAGGTCCGGGCGGGGCGCTCGGGCCGGCGCACCGGTCCCGCCGACCTTCACTCCGCCCGACGAACGGCTGGTTGAGCAGGTCGGTGAGGGCTCGGCGGAGGCGCTGGGGCAGCTCTACGACCGGCACGGGCAGCTGGCCTACTCCTTGGCCTGGCGGATCTGCGGGGACCGGGGGCTCGCCGAGGACGTCGTGGAAGAGGTGCTGCTCGCCCTGTGGCGCGACCCGCGGCACTACGACCCGAGCCGGGGCCGCTTCGCCAGCTGGCTGCTCGCGGAGGTGCACCACAAGGCGGTCGAGGTGCTGCGCCGTGAGAGTGCGGTGCGCCGCCAGTCGGTCCCCTCGGACGCCGGGGCGGATCGGGCGGCGCCGCCGGCTGCTCCGGGCGCACCGGAGGAGGAAGCCGGGGACGGGCCGGTCGCGGATGCGTTGGCGCAGCTGCCCGACGAGCAGCGCAGGGCGTTCGAGCTGGCCTTCTACGGCGGCTACACGCAGCCGGAGATCGCCGCCATCACCGGCGCGCCGCTGTCGGTCGTGGCGTCGCGGATGTACCACGGCATGCGCCGGCTGCGCCGCGAGCTGATCCCGGTGGAGTGGAAACCGGCGAGGCCGGGCGAGCGGATCGAGTCCACCGGGAGCGGCGGATGAGCCCGCGCGTGCGGTGCCCCGAGGCCGAGCAGGCGGTCGGCTGGGCGATGCGGGTGCTGGAGCCGGCCGATGAGGACACCTTCGCCGAGCACCTGCCGACCTGTCCGGTGTGCCGGGAGACCGTGCTGGAGACCGAGGACCTGATCTGGGCGGTGGCCGCCACCGAGGAAAGGCACAGCGCGGCTCCTGAACTGCGCGAGCGGCTGCTGGTCGCGGCGGGGGGCACTGCCCAGACACCAGCGGACCAGCGGGACCGCCAGGCCTGGCCGGCGCTGGAGGACATCCGGCTGAGCCTGCCGCCCGAGGCGAGGTCGGCCGCCTGGAACCCGGCCCGCCCGACCATTCCCACCGGGGAGCGCGAGCTCGCCGAGGAACGTCGGCAGTCGGCCCGCCGGCGCCGGTTCGGTGTGCTGGCCGCCACGGTGCTGCTGGCCCTCATCGGCCTCGGTGGCATCGCGGTCCGCCAACTCGGCGGCGCGCAGGAGCAGCAGGCGTCGCAGGCCCGCGTCGGCAACGCGCAGCGGGTGCTCGGCCAGATCACGCAGCCCGGCACCCGGCACGCCGTGCTCGACGCGCCGAACGGGGAGCCGGTGGCGGGCGTGCTGCTGTCCGGCGACCAGCGCCAGGTGATTTCGGTCGGGCTGCCGGCGAACAACATCGAGCACACCACCTATGTGCTGTGGGGCGTCGGCGACGGCCGGGCGGTGCCCGTGGGCACGTTCGACCTCGGGCCGGGCGACCAGAGCCTGCACACGGTCGGCGGAACCTCGGCGCAGCCCGATCCGTTTCCCAGTTACGCGATCTCGATCGAGAACGGCCGCCGCGCCCCGGAGTCGCCGGGACTGGTGGTAGCGACAGGACAGGTGACTAGTTGACCGAGGCCGAGGAACAGAAGCTCTCGGGGTTACGCGCCAGGCTGGACGCCAACCCACTGATGCGGCTGTTCTGGCGCGGCGGGGTCGCTGTGGTCGGCGGGGCGGTCGTGGTGCTCGGCATCGTGCTGATCCCGTACCCGGGCCCGGGCTGGCTGGTCGTCTTCGCCGGCCTGGCCGTCCTCGCCACCGAGTTCGTCTGGGCACGGCGGCTGCTGGCTTTCGCTCGCGGCTACTACAACCGCTGGGTCGCCTGGCTGGGCCGGCAGTCCTGGCCCGTCAAGCTGCTCGTGCTCGCCGGCACGTGCGTCGTGGTGCTCGCCATGCTCTGGGTGCTCGGCGCATTGCACCTGGTCGCGGGCTGGTTCGGGCTGGACTGGACCTGGCTGCGATCCCCGATTTTCTGATCGGGTAAGGTTTCTCCCTGTCGCCGGGGTGCAACTGCCCCCGAGCGGGCGATTAGCTCAGCGGGAGAGCGCTCCGTTCACACCGGAGAGGTCACTGGTTCGATCCCAGTATCGCCCACAACTGTTTCCCCAGGTCAGAGGCTTGAGTTCAAGTTCGAGCCTCGGGTTGTGCCAGATTCGTGGCAGACAGCTCGCACGGGCCGCCGACACCACCGGGGACTACCCGAGTTCCCCGTGTCTGGCGTGGTCAGTGCGACCTTTGAAGCGGGGAGCGTCAGACGACCCCTGCAACCTTTGCGTCGATCACCGCGGCCAGCCGGTAGCCCGGAATTGTGCAGTGTGCGTCGACCAGGCGGACGGCGTGTGCCAGCCGGCTCGTACCGAGGAAGGTTGCCACGAACAGGCACAGCGTCACCAGTTCCTGATCGGTGAAGTGCTGCTTGAGGTCGCTCCACATGTTGTCGTCGACGTCGTGGTGGTTTGTGGAGAATGCCAGTGTGTACCGCAGCGCCGCTCGCTCACGCGCAGTGAAGTCCGCCCGGTCGAGCTCGTCGTAGAGCGTGATGACGTCCGTGTCCATGCCCTCGGCAAGGGCGCGCGGATCACGCAGCGACAGGCACGCCTCGCAGCCCGTCGTCGTGGCGATGGCGAGTCGCACCATCTCCGCGAGCTTGAACCCCAGAACATTCGTGGAGCCGGTCAGGGCGGCGTAGTAGGGAGTGAAGAGCTCAGCGAGGGGGCCGGCCTTCGCGAGGACTCCGAACCAGGCCTCGCCGAGCTCGCCCACGGCGTACTGGCGGAGTTCGTCGGGCAGATCCGACACTGGCATGGGCGCGATGGGCATGGGCCGATTCGACGGCATGGGGAACTCACCTCGGCTGTCGATGGAATTAGTGGGCTTGAAAGATGTTGATCAGATTTCCGTCGAGATCCCTGATGGCCGTCGCCACGAACCCGGGAGCCAGCTCCTTCTCCCGCCACAGGATCGTGACGGACAGACCCTCGAGCTCAGCGGAGGCACAGGCCAGGTCGTTGACCTCGAAGACCACGAACTTGTTCCCGATCACCAGTAGGTGACCTGGGGGTTCCGCGAACAGCTGCTCCAGCCGCACCGGCCGCTCGGCCATGTGGGAAGCCATCAGCAGCTCGATGCGCACTCCCGCGCCGCCCAGGACCGCGACCTCACCCTCGGCGATCTCGGCGCGCGCCTCGCACACGAAGCCCAGCACACGCCGGTACCACCCGATGGACGCGTCGAGGTCGGCAACAGTGATGGCCAGGTTGTGCAGTCGTAGTGATGCGAGGCCCGTTCCCTCGTTCTCGTCGGCCCCATGCGCGTTGCTCAGCACTGTCACCATCACTCTGACTTCGTCTCTCGGCAGGTCTGATCATGATCGGGGCCGAGGTCCAGCCGTCCCATTCTGACCTCCGTCGTCGCGCGTCGAGTCGGTCGCCCGGGCGGCTTGTGACGAGTTCGGGACTCCCCGCGACCGTGCCCGGCGTCACACCAGGCTGACTGCGTTCTCGCGATTTGTCAACATAATATCGATATTATCGACGAGTCCGCCGTGGCGGACCAGCCAGTCCAGACGAGGCGAGGAGGTCTTGCGATAGTCCGTAAGCCTCGCGTTGATCCGTAGAATTATCGCCAATCAGGTAAAATCTTTCGGAGTAAGGAATCAGCTGTGACGCGAACCGAACAGGTCTACGACGGCATCCGGCGTGATCTGCTCAACGGTGTGCTCGCGCCAGGCCAGAAGCTGGGGCTGGTCAATCTGGCCGACCGGTTCGGTGTCAGCCAATCCGTCGTCCGCGAGGCGCTCACCCGTCTGGCTGAGCAGCATCTCGTCGTTGCCAGCCCGCAGCGCGGCTTCCGGGTACGTGAGCTGTCCGTCGCGGACATTGCCGACCTCACGGAGGTGAGGGTCCAGATCGAGTCGCTGGCCCTGAACCTTGCTGCCGAGCGCGGCGATGTGGAATGGGAGATGTCGATCGTTGCCAGCCATCACGCCCTCGCGCGAATTCCTGTCTCCGCCGAGGACACGGTGCTCGACGAAGAATGGCCGGTCCGGCACCGAGAATTCCATAGCGCGCTGCTGACTGGTTGCGGCAGTCCCCGTCTGATGGCGGTGGCAAGCTCGCTGCGCGACAGTGCCGAACTGTATCGTCGCTGGTACTGGGCACTCACCGATGACCACGCCCGAGACCTGGCTGCCGAACATCGGCGGTTGAAAGAGCTGGCCCTTGCCCGCGATGCGGGTGCTGCGGTCAGTCTGCTCGCTGAGCATATCAAGCGAGCACCATGTGCGTTAATCGAATACGCGAAAGAGCACGGCATGGACGGCCTGGAAAAGGCGTTGTGAACCGGAAAAGCTAGAGCTCGTTGTTGCCCGCATCGACCGGCAGCGTGACTCCCGTGATGTATCGACCGGCGTCTGACACCAGGAAGAGCACCGCGTTGCTGACGTCGATCGGCTCGATCATGTCCACGTCGATCAGGTTCGAGACCATGTTGGCCGCCTCGGGTCGCGCGGCAAAGTAGTCCTCCGCGATCTGGTTGACCACCATCGGCGTCCTGACACCGGTCGGATGAATGGTGTTGACCCGGATCCGGTGCGGGGCGAGCCAGTGAGCGTACGTGCGCATAAGACCCACGACTCCGTGCTTGCTCGCGGCGTAGCCGTCCGTCGCACCCTGACCGTCGCCGCCGCGACCGGAAAGCCCTTGGGTTGAGCTGGTCAGCACGATGGCGCCACCGCGTCCCGCCGCGATCATGCTCGGTACCGCGGCGTGCACCGCGTTCCGCACGCCGCCGAGGTTGACATCCATCGTGTCGCGGAAGGTCTGCTCATGATCCGGATCAGGCGCCCCCATCGGCGCGATGCCGGCGTTGGCTAGGACGATGTCGACGGCACCGAGTTCGCGGACGCCCGCGTTCACCACGGCCTTCAGCGCATCGAGGTCACGCACATCTGCCTGCACCGCGATGATCCCGCGGTCGAGCGCTTCGACCTCCTTGACCGTCTGAGCCAGGTCCTCTGGTGTCGACATGGGGTATGCCACGGTCTTGATCTGAGCGCAGATGTCAACGGCAATGATGTCCGCGCCCTCCTCCGCCAGTCGGACCGCGTGACTGCGGCCCTGACCCCGCGCCGCGCCGGTGATGAATGCGACCTTGCCGTCCAGACATCCCATTGAAACTCCTGAGGTTGTAGGGGTTAGTGGTGGCCCCAAATCGGGTCGGATGAATCCCATCTCCGAAAGGGATCATCGAACGCCTGACTTCGACGCCGACGACTGATGTGGATGCCAAGCTTCGGACAGCGTTCGCAGGCTGTCAAGAGAATATCGATAATGATGTTGAATATCGAGAGTCGCCCAGTCGCCGTTCACGGTTGCCCCACGGGTCGGGCCGAGGGGGCGATCATCGGCACGTTCTGTCGCAACGATCTGACGGTGGCCCGTGTTCATGACGATGAATCGGGATCTTGAGGTGACGGTCGGACGCAAGATCGCGCGAGCGGGCCGCGGCGAGGGTTCGATCCACAAAATATCGGTGATTATCTACTTTAGCGATATTTTGCTTGACAACGTCTGCGACCCAGATCACGCTGGTCACGGCGTAGCTCACGGTTCATCGGCTGCTTGCGTCCGCCGTGAACTTGTCTGCCGCCAACGGCTCCGCGGTGGTATCGCTGCCGCGCCGCCGCTGCCGACTGTCGATCTTGGGAGCTTCAATGGGACGTCTTGACGGCAAGGTCGCATTCATCACCGGCGCGGCGCGGGGTCAGGGGCGGAGTCACGCCCTTCGGCTGGCCGAAGAAGGAGCCGACATCATTGCCGTCGATATCTGCGCTCAGATCAAGACCGTGGCATACCCCATGTCGACTCCCGAAGACCTGGCCCAGACGGTGAAACAGGTCGAGGCACTCGATCGCCGGATCGTTGCGACGCAGGCGGACGTCCGCGACCAGGGTGCCCTCCGCGCCGCGGTGACGGCGGGCGTTCGTGAGCTGGGGCCGGTGGACATCATCATCGCCAACGCGGGCATCGCCGCGATGGGCGCACCGAATCCGGACGATGAACAGACGTTCCGAGACACCGTTGATGTCAACCTCGGCGGCGCCCGAAATGCCGTCCAGGCAGCGGTGCCGAGCATGATCGAGGCTGGTAGGGGTGGCGCCATCGTGTTGACCAGCTCAACCCAAGGACTCTTCGGTCGAGGCGGCGACGGATCGGGGGCCCTCGACGGTTACGCCGCCAGCAAACACGCAGTCGTGGGGCTCATGCGCACCTACGCTCACTGGCTCGCGCCGCACCGCATACGGGTCAACACGATCCACCCCACTGGAGTCAGGACTCCGATGGTGGTGAACCAGATTGCCGAGGACTATTTCGCGACGACGCCCGCGGCCGCGCAGATGGCCGCGAACCTCATCGACGTCGATATGGTCGAACCCGACGACGTCAGCAAAGCGGTCCTGTTTCTGGTGTCGGACGACGGCCGCTTTATCACAGGAGTCGCGTTGCCTGTGGACGCCGGCAGCAGCGCGCTCTGAGGAACGACAACCGCTTCTCGAGGCGGCCCTCGGGTCGTAGGTATCGGCTAAGAGCCCTAAGCCCTAGGCGAGTTGCCTACCAAGATGGAGTGATAAATGTCAAATGTCGGCATTGTTGAAAAGATGTACGACGACTTCAAGCGGCGCAACACCGAGGGATTCCTGGGGGCACTTGACCCCGACATCCTTTGGGTGGAGCCTGACCTGCAGGCGTTGCCCTATCCAGGGGTCACGAAAGGGCGTGACACGATCGCGGGCCATGTCTTTCCCAAGATCGCCGAGATTTACGAGGTGCTCGCATTCAATCCCGACCGCATTGTCGACGGCGGCGACACGATCACCGTTGTGGGACGTGCGGCGGCGAAGGGCTTCGATCGACCTGAGGAACACTTCCCCTTCGCGCACATCCTTGAGTTCCTCAACGGGAAGGTCGTTCGGTTCGATCATTTTCCCGACACCTACAAGGTCGCCAGAACGCTGGGATTCCTCCAAGCCGCGAGCCGGTAGAGTGCGGAGGTCGGTGGCGCGAGTCGGCGATACTGGTACTCGGGAGTCGGCGATGGACGAAAAAATTACTAAGAGCGATGCGCTCGCCGCGTTGGAGCGGTTTTATGCCGCTGAAGAGGAATACGTCAGATCTGACGATAAGGACTTCGCGGTTATCGCCGATACTTTACACGAGGACATCGTCATGAAGCAGGCGTCCTCGCTGCCTTACGGTGGCGAATGGAAGGGACATAAAGGATTCGAAGCGTGGATGCAGGCCATGAACAGTGTGTGGTCCAAGCTCGAGCACCTCGATGTCCAGATATTCGACGCCGGCCAAAACACGATCTTCACCCGCGCACGCGCCGTCGTCACGCTGCGGGCAAACGGACAACGCTACGAGTTCCCCATCTTGCACCAGGTCACAGTCCGCGATAACAAGATATTCACGGCCGAGCCCTTCTACTGGGATACGGCAGCGTTGCTGGCGTACTTGGCCGGCACATCCCAGTGACGCGCCCTCTGGGGTCCGCGGCGCGCGCGTGGAGTTCCGCCGCGATTGCGATGACGCCAGGGTGAGCGGCGATGATGCTCTGCCGCGGTGCGAGACGAACATGACGCAGGCATCTAGCGTGTCGCCGTCGTGGCTGACCGCGGCGGCGACCGCGCGGGCGTCGGGCTCGACCTCGCCGTGGGCGATCGACCAGCCCTGGTCTCTGGCGGTGGAGCCATCGACAGCTTCGAGGACGGCTCGGGACTGCATCTCGAACAACCCGGTGATCACCACAGCGAGCCGCACGCCGTAGCGCCAGCATCGGGTTCTGCTCGCAGCGATGCACTGCCTCAAGCATGCGCAGGTCACCCTCACGCTTCTCGCCGCGTGCCTCGGCCGCGGCGACGCGGACCGAGAGCTCGGTGATGTCCGCGGTGTCCTCTCGCCGATGCCGTCCGCCCCGCCACCAAACCCGCGAACAGCGAGGACACCGCCAACCCGGCGTGCGCGCCCTGATCGGTCGGAAGCGCATCAGATTTGAGCGGTCCCCGGCGCTTGACACCTCCTGTTAGTCTTTCACTACTTGAACGTAGTGACAGGAGCGCGAGATGAAGCAGTGCTACACACCTCGTCAGCGGCAGTTCGTCGATCTCGCTGCAACCTTGGCCGACGAGTTCGCCACTCGGGCTGCCGAGCATGATCGAGACGGCACCTTCCCGTTCGAGAACTACGAACGTATGAAAGAGACCGGCTATCTCGGTCTGTCGGTTCCGGCTGAGCTGGGCGGTATGGGGGCCTCGCTTCTTGAGATGTGCTTGGCGCAAGAGCGATTGGCCCAAGGCTGCGCCTCGACTGCCTTGGCCGTGACGATGCACATTTCGCCGATCGGGCAGCAAGCCACGCTGTGGCAGGCGGGCCTTCGCCCTGAACTGGAAGGTCTGTTGCGAGGCGCCGCCAGTGGCGACGTCGTATATGCATCCATGTCCGCCGAGCCCGGTCACTCGATTCTCACCGACTCCTCGACCATCATGACCAAGGTCGACGGCGGCTACCGGGTGAGCGGACACAAGGTCTTCGGTACCGGTTCCGCGGTGTGCACAAGTTTCTCGACGATGGGCCGGTATGAAGATCCGGTGGACGGGCCGCAGCTGATGTTCTTCGTGCTACCGCGGCACAGCGAGGGCGTAATTGTCCACGACACCTGGGACACGATGGGCATGCGTGCGACTCGCAGCAATGAGTTCGACATGGAGCACGTCTTCATTCCTGAGGGCGCTGTTTTCCACTCGCTGCCCATTGACCACTACGACGCCACGTTGATCAAGACTGTCTGGGGCTGGTCCATGCCGGTCTTCGGATCGGTCTACCTCGGTATCGCCGCGGGTGCGATCGAGCAACTGCGCAAGATGGTGCTGAAGCGGCATTGGGAACAGCGGCCCGAGATCCAGCGCGTCTTCGCCGACATGGAGGTGCTGCTCGAGACCGCTCGAGCAGTCATTCGGGCGCACGCGGAGGACTACGAGTCCGGCCGACTCTACGTGGACCTTTCGGTTCAACAAGCGATGTCGCGCGCCGTGCTTCCCAAGTACGTCGCCACCAACAACGCCGTCAAGATCCTCGACCTCGTCATGCAGGTTGCCGGGGGATCGGGCTTCTTCAAGCCGTCGCCACTGGAGCGCGCCTACCGTGATGTCCGTGCTGGCACCGTTCACCCGTACAACAACTTCGAGGCACTCAACCTCTTCGGCAAGACGTCGCTCGAGATCGAGATCAGGCCCAGCGTCGAGGCCATCGACTCTCCGCTGATTCAGCGCATCGTCGCGGCCAGCTCATGAGCGAGAACGGATCAGCTGGGCCATTGCGGGTTCTGTTTTGCATCGGGGTGCTGCCAGCTAATTTCGAGGCTGATGCCGCGACGCTCCGAGTTTTGTTCGAGACGCTGAAGGAAGCGTTCGGCAACCTCAAGGAACGCTTTGGTGTCGACGTCCTAGGCACAATGGACGACGACAAGCTCATGGTCGGGCCGTCAACCGCCTTCCCGTGGACCTCCTACATCCTGGCTGATGTGCCCGACCTGGACACCGTCGCGGCGGTGACCAACCTCTTGCGAGTGACCGAGGTTGATGGCCACCGGTTGTGGCGCTACGTGCGGATCGAGGCGCGAGTCGGTCGCCCGTTGTTCTTCGGCAATGCGTAGCGCCCTAAGAGGTCCAGCCTGGCAGCGCGTCCCGTCGCCGTTGTCCGCCTTTCCACCGGGCGATCTGACACTGCCGAAGCTGCTGGACTGGCAGGCGGAACGCGGCGGCGACAAACCGTTTGTCACCGCGGGCGGTGCCACTCGCAGCGCGCGGCAGATGCGCAACGAGGTAGCTCGGTGGGGCGCCGCGTTCGGTGCAGCGGGACTCCAACGGGGGGACCTCGTGGCGATCATGGCGGGCAATTGTTTGGAGACGCTGGACGCGATCCTCGGTGCGAGTTGGGCGGGCCTGGTTCCCGTCACGATCAATACCTCCGCGCGTGGCCACCAGCTGACCCATGTCCTGTCCGATTCGGGAGCCCGCCTTGCGGTTGCTGATGCCGAGCGGGCACCGATCCTTCTCGAGCACCTCCCTGTCTCGAGTTCGATTGAGCAGCTCTGGACGACGGAACCGACGGGAGGTCTGGCGTCGGACCGTATATCTGTTGCGCAGGTGCCCCTTAGCGCCGACCGCATCGACGCCGCTCCATGCGGTCCGGCCGATCCGCTCCTGATCATCTACACGTCCGGTACGACGGGTCCGGCGAAGGGCGTCATCTGCCCACACGCACAGTTCTTCTGGTGGGGCGTCAACACCGGGGCCAGCCTCGGTCTTCAGCCCGGCGACGTTCTGCACACATCGCTGCCCCTGTTCCACACGAACGCCCTCAGCACGTTCCTCCAGGCTGTGATCTTCGACTGCGAATACAGCCTCTCCGGCCGCTTCTCAGCGTCACGGTTCTGGGACGAGGTCTCGCAACGCCAGGCGACCGTCGCCTTTCTCATGGGAACGATGGCCTCGATCCTGCTGCGCCGTCCCCCCGAGGAGGCGCGGCATCCACATCGTTTACGGGTGGCACTCGCGCCCGCAACCACCGCCGAGGTGCACGAGGAGTTCGAGCAGCGTTTCGGTGTCGAGCTGATCCAGGGCTACGGATCGTCTGAGACCAACCACGTGATCGGTGCGCCCCCCGGCGAACAGCGTTACGGATGGATGGGCCCTGTGCTGGCCGGCTTTCATGCCGCGGTGGTCGACGGCCTGGACAACCAAGTACCGGATGGGACCGTCGGCGAGCTGGTGCTCCGATCGGACGAGCCCTTCAGCTTCGCCGCCGGCTACTTCGGCCGCGCCGAGCAGACAGTCGCGTCGCGGACCAACTTGTGGTTTCACACTGGCGACCAGGTCGTTCGCTCGCCCGATGGTTGGTTCAAGTTCGTCGATCGTCGCAGCGACTCCATCCGCCGCAGAGGCGAGAACATCGCCGCATTCGAGGTGGAGTCCGCCGTGCTGGAGCACCCCGGTGTGGTCGCGGTAGCCGCTTACGGAGTTCCGTCGGACCTGGGCGAGGACGAGCTCATGGTGTCGGTCGTCGCGGCGCCGGGTCACGTGCTCGAACCATTGGAACTGCTCCACCACTGCCAGCGCCGGATCGCCTATTTTGCCGTGCCGAGGTACGTGCGAGTGCATGACCAGTTGCCGCTCACCGAGACCGGGAAGGTCCAGAAAAGCCTCCTGCGGGTGGAGGGCATCACAACCGACACCTTCGATGCGGTCGCCGCGGGATTCGAACCAGCCAGGCCCAAAGCATGAATGAAGCGTCCATCGAGCAGCTGAAGCAGGTAGTCGGAGCCCACCACGTCATAACGGACCCGGAACTGTGCTCCAGCTACGAGACCGACTGGACGGGACGCTTCCACACCCGCGCGGCGGCAGTCGTGCGGCCCGGGGACAGTGGAGCGGTCGCCGCGGTTGTGTCATGGTGCGACGCCCATTCGGTGCCGGTCGTACCGCAAGGTGGCAACACCGGGCTGGTGGGGGGCTCAATTCCGACCGAGGGCGGGATCGTCCTGTCGCTTCGCCGGCTCGACTCGATCGGCGACGTCGATGACTCATCCGGACAAGTCACCGTGGGGGCAGGGGTCACGCTCGGCGCCCTGCAGGCACGACTGACCGGCAGTCAGTGGGAGTTCGGCGTCGACCTGGGCTCTCGGGACTCGGCCACCATCGGCGGCTTGGTAGCCACCAACGCCGCCGGGGCCAGGGCCGGGCTGCTTGGGTCGATGCGTGCCCAGGTGGCGGGACTGGAAGCGGTGCTTGCCGACGGGAAAGTGGTCGGCCAGCTCGGCGGGCTAGCGAAGGACAACACCGGCTACGACCTCAGTAGCTTGCTCGTGGGCAGCGAAGGCACGCTGGGAGTAGTGACCCAAGCCCGACTCCGATTGGTGCGCGTACCCGCCCATCGCCTCGCGAGCCTGATCGGCATGCCGTCGATGGAAGCGGCCATCTCATTGGTGCAGCGTCTCCGAGCTCGGTTTGGCGGGATCGAGGCGGCGGACTTCCTTCTGGGCGCCGGGCTTGAGCTCGTGTGCGAGCAACTTCAGCTGCCGAATCCGTTCGCCACTGCACCTGCCGTTGTCCTTGTCGTGGCGTTTGCCGGTCGAGAAGAGCCAGCCGAGGACCTACTCGATGAACTGGCCGAGCTCGATGCCCTGGCGGCTGTCGACGCCACGACGCGCGCGGCGTTCTGGCGTTACCGCGAAGGTCTCGGCGAAGCAATCTCGCGCATCGGAACTCCACACAAGCTCGATGTCTGCGTCCCGATGTCAGAGCTGGCAGACATGCCTCAACGGATAGCCGAGACTGTGGCGCACTCCGAGCCGGCCGCGGTAGTTCACCTGTTCGGCCACCTGGCCGAAGGCAACTTGCACATCAACGTCACGGGACTCGAACCCGACGACGTACGGGTCGACGACGAATTGCTGCGGCTCGTCGCCTCGGTGGGCGGGTCGATCAGTGCCGAGCACGGGGTTGGCCGGGCAAAGACCGTCCACGTCGGTCTGACCCGTACGCCGGCCGAGCAAGCTGTCTACCGCGCCATCAAATACGCGCTCGATCCGAAAGCCACTCTCAACCCGGGGGTCCTGATCCCCGTGCCCCAACGAGGCCATTCCCGCACTGGCACGACTGTGAGACGAGGCATTCATGAAATTGGCGACGATCGTCAGCGGAAGCGCAACGGTGGCGGCGAGAGTCGAGGATGACTCGGTTATCGAGCTAGATGCGATCGACCTCGGCGCTCTGCTCCAGCGACCGGACTGGCGCACGGCCGCGACATCCTCAGCAGGTCGAGCGCATCAGCCGGACCAGGTTCGATTCGCGCCGCTCGTCGCCGCACCGAGCAAGATTCTCTGCGTCGGGCTCAACTATCTGGACCACATCCGTGAGACCAAACTCGACGAGCCGGCCTATCCAGCGCTGTTCACCAAATTTGCCGCCACGCTGTCCGGAGCGAATGATGACATCCCGCTCCCATCATGCTCAGACATGGTGGACTGGGAGGCTGAGCTCGCGTTCGTAGTCGGCAAGCGGGCTCGTCACGTCAGCGAAGAAGATGCCTTGGACCACATCGCTGGATTCACCGTCCTCAACGATGTCTCGGTCCGAGACTGGCAGCGACGCACCTCGCAGTGGGATCAGGGTAAGAACTTCGAATCGACCACCCCCATTGGTCCGGTACTCGTGACTCCGGAGGCCTGTGGCGATGCTGCTGACCTGCGCATCAGCTGCTCCGTCGATGAAGTGGTCGTCCAGGACAGTCGGACCTCGCAACTCCTCTTTACCCCGGCTGTGCTGCTGAGCTACGTCTCGACGTTCACCACCTTGGAGCCGGGCGACGTCATCTCGACCGGCACCCCCGGGGGAGTAGGTGGGTCGATGACGCCGCCGGTGTTCTTGCGTGCTGGACAGGTTGTCGAGACCACCGTCGAAGGCGTCGGGACCTGCCGAAATCTTTGCGTCGCGTCTCGCTGAGTATTGTCACTACTAACAGGTAGTGCTAACCTCTTCAGAGGTTGGCGTGCGACCGCGTGGGTCAAGATCCACCGCTTTGCGCGCGGGCTACTCAGCGCGGCGTAAACCGCGGCATCGATTGGCTTCTGGCCTCAGAAGGGGTGACATGACCGTCCCGTTCCGTATAGGTGTCATGCAATTGACGGCTGAGCCGACCCGAACGATCCTTGCTCAGGCCAAAGTTATGGATGAGCAAGGCTTCGACACCATTTGGTTGTGCGAGGCGTACCCGTGGTGGCGCAAGCATTCGCTGGAAGCGCGCTCTCTGACTGCATTGTCCGCACTGGTCGGGCTGGAAACACGCAAAATCACTGTTGGATGGGGCATCATCTCGCCATACACCCGCCACCCCATCCAGGTCGCGATGGATGCACGGGTCACCCAGGAGCTCGTCGGCCCGGACCGACTCCGGATCGGTCTGGGAGCATCCAAGATCTTCATGCGGCACATCGGCGAGGGTGGGGCCAAGCCGGCCAAGCCGGTGCGCGTGATGCGCGAGAGCATGGAGATCATCCGTGCGGTCATGGCCGGCGAAGAGGTCAACTACGAGGGCGAGTCGTTCTCTGCCCATGTACCGGCCCTACGCCCGGACGCCGAGTCTGCACGCGGGGCCGTTCCGGTGTACCTCGCCGGCACCGGACCGCAGATGCAGCGCCTTGCCGGGCGAGCCGCCGACGGACTACTCACCGCGAGCATCACGACCCCGGACTTCGTCCGCTACACGTGGGACAACGTACGCGAGGGCGCGGCCGTGGCCGGTCGCGATCCTGAGACCATCGACGTGGGGTGCACCCTCGTGTCCAGCATCGGCGAGGACGAGGAATCGGGGCGTGATGGAGCCCGTGAGATCGCCGCGATGTACCTGGCCAACAAGGTCCAGAACATCCAGGGGGCGGCGGAGGTCCTGCTCCAGAAGGCCAACCTCGAGCCCGATGAGATCCGGCCCGTCGCCGAAGCGATGGAGCGCGGCGGCCGGCTCGCCGCCAAGGCCGCCGTGACCGACGCGATCCTCGACAAGTGCAAGCCGATCGCCGGCACCCCGACCCAGTGCATCGACCGGATCCTGGAATACAAGGAGGCCGGCTGCAACCACATCATGCTCGAGATGTGGGGAGCCGACCGCGAGCGCCAGCTGGAGTTGTTCGGCACGAAGGTCCTTCCCGAGGTCCGCAAGTGACGGCTCTCGCGACTGACCTCTCGCGACGACTCATCGAAGGGGTCGACACCGATCGGCTCGTCCGCACCGCGAGCGACTTGGTCAACATTCCGAGCTTCACCGGCGCGGAACAAGCCGCGGCTGAATACGTGCGCGACTGCTTGGCCGAAGAGGGCATGAAGACTTCGCTGCAGATGGTGGAGCCAGGTCGCGCAAATGCGTTGGGTCGCATCGATGGCAGTGGCGGTGGTCAGTGCCTCATGTTCAACGGACATCTCGACACGTCCTACTCGGGCAACGAGCCGTGGCTGACAGGCCCCGGGTTCAAGCCCAACGCGACGATCGCGGACGGACGACTCTGGGGTCTGGGCATCTCGAACATGAAGGGTGCCGTCGCCTGCTACATCGAGGTCGTGCGGGTTCTGCGCGAAGCCGGAGTGAAGCTGTGCGGTGATCTGATGGTTGCGGGCGTCTGCGGGGAAATCGAGAAGACCCAGTTCTCCGACGACTTCTCCGGCGCGGAATATCGGGGCTACGGCGCAGGCAGCCGTTTCCTGTCCATGTTCGGCGGTGCGGCCGCGGACGTGTGCATCCTTGGCGAGCCGACCGAGAACAGGGTGGTCACCGGTCACTTCGGCACGCTGTGGGCGCGACTGTCCGTCGGCGGCCCCTTCATGCACACCGCATGGAGCGTCGGTCACCTGGACGAGAACTCGATCGTTCGCCTGCACCGAGCCATGCCCCAGATCCTCGACTGGGTCAGGGAGTGGAGCGAGATCGGACGCGAAGGATCGGTAGAGGGCGTCGTGAACATCGGCGCGGTCCGCGGCGGGTTCGCGTGGCGGTTGAGCCGAACGCCGGGCCAGACCGACCTCTTCCTGGACATCCGCGTCCCACCCTCGATGCGTGTGCAGACAGCAGCCGCACACTTCAAGGACCTCGTCCGGGACCTCAACCAGAAGTTCCCGGAGTGCGAGTTCGAGTCCGAGCTGTTTGTCACCGCGCCCGGCTCCTCCATCGCTGTCGACCACCCGGTCGTGGGCGCGATCGAACGCGCGCACGCGCAGGTGTTCGGTCAGCAGGCCGAGCAAGAAGTCGCGCGCTGGTACTGCGACGGCGGTGCGCTGTCCCGGTACGGAATCCAGACCGTGGTCTACGGCGCCTCCAGCGGCCTGCCGAGCCCACTGGGCGAGAACTTGAGCATCGAGGAGCTGACAGCTACCTGTCAGGCCTACGTCCTAGCCGCCGTCGACATCTGCGAGGTCTCTGCATCATGAAGCTCGTTACCTTCCTGTCCAACGACGCTGTGGCCCGCCCCGGCGTCCTCCGCGACGATCGGGTTTTCCCCATTGACCTGCCCGACATGCGCGCGCTGTTCGACCTGGGCGAGGAGGGGATGCGGGCTGCGCGGGAGGCGACCAGCGACAGCCGCCCGCTCAAAGACGTCCTTTTGGCGGCCCCCATCGTGCCGCGGAACTTCTTCCACACCTCCGGAAACTTCCGCGAGCACGCCGTCGAGTCGAGGCAGGTCAACTTCTCGCATGACATCGCGCCCTGGATCGTCTTTCTTCAGAACACTCGTGCCATTGTCGGCCCCGAGGCCCCGGTGATCTATCCCAGTCACCTGACTCAGGAGCTCGACCACGAGATCGAGATCGCCATCGTCATCGGCAAATCAGGAGCGCACTTCGGTGCCGATGAAGCCGAGGACTACATCGCCGGCTACACAATGTTCAACGACATCACCGCACGCGACATCCAGCGGCGCGAGATGAAGTCGGGAATCTTCTCGTTCTGCAAGGCCATCGACACGTTCTGCCCGGTCGGGCCATGGATCGTGACGGCCGATGAGTTCGCGGATGTCCAGAACCTCGACATGGAGCTCCGCGTCAACGGGGAGGTCCGGCAGAAGTCGAACACCAGCCACATGTGGGTCACGATGGCACAGCTGGTCGCCCACCACTCGCCGATGGGGTACAGCCCCGGGGATCTGCTGAGCACGGGGACGGTCGCCGGCGTCGCGGGCTTCAAGACCGACGCCGAGAAGTACTACCTCCAGCCTGGCGACGTGGTGGAGTGCGAGGTAGAGGGCATGGGCATTCTGCGCAACGAGATCATCAGCTGGGAGGAGGCCTACGGCCGCCCGGCACCCGTGCTCAACGAGCCGACCTACGAGGGGGAGTGACGATGTCCGGCAACCAGAGCATTACGGCCACGCTGCTCGACGACGACACCGAGATCATCGACCTCACGTGGCCACTCTCGGCATCGACGCCAACGATCCAGCTACCGCCGCCGAAGGTCAGCCCACCGCCGTTCGAGCTCCACGAGATCAGCCGCTACGACCAGCGTGGTGAGCACGAGTACCACAACTACTTCATCGCGCCCGAGCACGGTGGCACGCATGTGGATGCACCCATCCATTGGTTCACCGGCCGCGACCTGGATGACATCTCAACGGTGCCACTGAACCAGCTGATCGGCCCCGCCGTGGTGCTCGACGTCTCTCAGGCCGCCGCGGCCGACCCGGACTACCTGGTCACGCGAGCTGATGTCGAGAGCTTTATCGAGACGCACGGTCCGATCCCGGAACGGGCGTGGTTTCTCCTCAACACCGGCTGGGGGCAGTTCTACTCAGACCCCGCCCGGTTCCTCAACCGAGGTGAGGACGGACGCCCGCACTGGCCAGGGCTCACCGTCGACTGCGCCCGCTGGCTCGCACAGGAGACGAGCCTGCTCGGCCTCGGAGTGGACACCATCGGCACCGATGCGGGAATCTCCGCCGCCTTCGAGCCGGCCCACCCGGCGCATCACTACTTCCACCAGGCCGGCAAGTGCGGCATGTCGTCGGTCGCCAATCTCGACCGGCTGCCTCCGATCGGAGCCACAGTCGTGGCGGCCCCGGTCCGCATCCTGGGTGGGTCGGCCGCCCCGGCCCGAGTGTTCGCCCTCGTGCCGCCTGCATGAGCCACCCGAGCAGACCGGAGGCGGTGATCACCGGGGTCGCGGAGACTCCGTACCTGCGCCGTGCCACCGATGTCACGACCGGTGGTGTACTGGCTGATGCCGCGGTCGCGGCCGTGCGGGACGCGGGCTTGGCCTGGTCGGACATCGATGGCTTGGCGGTGTCGTCGTTCTCGCTCAACCCCGACCACGCCATCGACCTGGCCTGGCGGCTCGGACTCAAGCTCACCTGGACAGCCGACTTCTTCACCGGTGGCGCCAGTGGGGTCGACATGGTTCGTGCGGCGGCTCGCGCGGTCGATGCAGGTGACGCCAGCGCGGTCCTCGTCCTGGCCGGTGACCACTTCGGCGCCGACGCGTTCACGGCCATGACAGCCGACTTCAACACCGCCACGCGTGACCTGCTCGCGCCGCTGCCCTACGGCGGGCCGAACTCCCTGTTCGCGATGGTGACCGACCGTCACATGCGCCTGCACGGTCTTGAGCGCGAGGACTACGGCCAGGTCGTGAGAGCCCAGCGCGCATGGGCAGCGAAGAACCCCGCCGCGACGTACCAAGCCCCACTCACCGTCGAGGAATACCTTGCGGCGCCGATGGTCGCCACCCCGTTGACCCACTTCGACTGTCCGCCGGTGGTGTCGGGTGGGGACGCCGTGGTCGTGACCGGGCCGGCACGCAAGACTCGAGCACCACGCGTCGCGATCAGAGCCATCGCGGCCTCGTTCAACAGCGACGCTCAGGAGGGCGACGGGCTCAGTACCGGGCTCGCCGACATCGTTCGCGACGGGTTCTGGAACGACGCTGGGCTCGATGCCGACGACTGCGACGTGATCAGTGTCTACGACGACTATCCGGTCATGGTCCTGGCCCAACTACAGGACCTGGGACTGGTCGCGGACGGCGAGGTTGCCAAGTTCGTCCGGAGGAGGTTGGCAGCCGGTGGCTACCCGCTCAACACGTCTGGCGGGCAGCTGTGCGCTGGCCAGGCAGGCGCCGGTGGGGGTCTTCACGGTCTGGTCGAGGTGGTCCGGCAGTTACGCGGCGAGTGCGGGCCAAGGCAAGTTGACGAGGCACGACTCGGGCTTGTCACGGGGTACGGAATGGTTCTCTACCGACACGGGGCAAGTGCCACAGCCGCTGTGCTGGAGGTCCAGTCATGACGGTTCTCGGTGCTACGTGCTCAGCGTGCGGGCGAGTGGCCTTTCCGCCCAGATTAGTGTGCCAATGCGGCGAGGTCGCCTGGGTCGACACCGAATTGTCCGCGGGGTATGTCGAGTCATTGACGACGTTGCGGGCGGACAGCCGCCGGCCGCGGTCCAGTCCCGTTGTGCTGGCTACCGTGCGGACCGCCGAGGGGGCCGCGGTCATCACCCGCGCGGATACCTGCCTCGAAGGTGACACCGTCAGAATTGACTTCGAGGCCGATGTTCTCTGGGCTCGACCGATCCCGACCTGACCAGGAGGTTCACCGTGCCAGTAGTGACCGTTCAGTTGTGGGAGGGCCAGCCCACGGAGAACAAACGAGCCATAGCCCGCCAGATCACCGACGTGATGGCACCGTTCATGAACAACAAGCCCGACGCGATCATTGTCATCTTCCAAGAGGTCCCGCTCGACTGCTACGCACGCGGCGGCGAGCTGAGCATCGACCGATCCGACATCCAAGAGAAGTTGCGCGAAGGTCGGCCCGTCAGTGGTGATGGATGGGCTACCTGATCTCGATCCGAATCGAACGCACCGCCCCCGAGAGGAGGCAACGATGTCGACGCACACCCTGGACGACTGGATAGCCCTGGCCAGCAGCAAGTCCCCGCGAGGACAGGCATTTATCAATGGTGACTACGTCGATTCCGCATCCGGTGAGACGTTCACGGCGCTGAACCCTGCTACCGGCGCGCGCCTGGCGGACGTGGCGGCCTGCGGTGAAGTCGATGTGGACCGTGCCGTTTCCGCCGCGCGTGCATCATTCGACTCCGGCGCCTGGTCCCGAACCTCACCTGCCGAACGCAAACGAGTGCTCCTGCGCTTTGCCGAACTGGTGCGGGAACATACCGATGAGCTCGCACTGCTCGTGTCGCAGGAAATGGGCAAGCTCGTCATGGACGCGGTGTGCGTCGACGTTCCGTTCACTGCCGGGTGCATCCAGTGGTACGCCGAAGCCACCGACAAGGTGTACGGCGAGGTCGCGGCCACGGCACCGGGCGATCTGGCCATGGTCACCCGCGAGCCGCTCGGCGTGGTCGCGGCGATCGTCCCGTGGAACTTCCCGCTCAACATCGCGGCCTGGAAGATCGCACCGGCGCTAGCCGCGGGCAACAGTGTGGTCCTCAAGCCAGCTGAGCAGTCGAGCCTCTCGGCGCTGGTGCTCGGCCAACTTGCGGTCGAGGCAGGTATGCCCCCGGGTGTCCTCAACGTGGCCACCGGCACGGGCGCGAGCACAGGGCAGGCCATCGGGCGCCACCAGGGGATCGACTGTCTCACCTTTACGGGGTCGACATTGGTCGGCAAGCGACTGATGTCATACGCCGCCGAGTCCAACCTCAAGCAGGTCTGGCTCGAATGCGGCGGGAAGAGCGCGAATATGGTGTTCGCCGACTCCGAGAATCTCGAAGCGGCGGCCGACAAGGCCTGCCAGGGAATCTTCTTCAACCAAGGCGAGGTGTGCTCGGCGAACTCGAGGCTTCTCGTCGAACGCGGTATCAAAGACGAGTTCCTCAGCCTGGTGATCGAGCGCGCGGGTCGTATCCGCCCGGGCAATCCGCTGGATCCGGCGAGCAATCTGGGGGCTATGGCCGGGAAGGTCCACACCGACCGGGTGATGGCGGCGATCGCGGCAGGCCGCGACGATGCCACTCTCGTGCTTGGCGGGTCTCGAGTTTCTGTTGGCACAAGTGACTGCTTCGTTGAGCCAACCGTGTTCAATGACGTGCCCAACGGGGCCCGGATCGCACAGGACGAGGTCTTCGGCCCAGTCCTGGCCGTGATCGGATTCGACACCGAGGACGACGCAGTGCGGCTCGCGAACGAGTCGCCGTACGGCATCGCCGCCTCGGTATGGACTGACAACCTCTCACGGGCCCACCGGGTGGCCGGACGCCTGCACGTCGGCACCGTCTCAGTAAACACCGTGGACGCTATGAGTAACCAGACGCCCTTCGGCGGAGTGAAACAGTCCGGATTTGGCCGGGACCTGTCCTTGCACGCGCTTAACCAATACACCGCGCTCAAGACAACGTGGATCAGCTACTGATGGCTGGGATCGGGACGGAGAAATCTGTGGAAGTGGTGGGTGCCGGTATCGTCCACGTCATGGCTGACACGTCGTCTTCAGACAAGAACCCGGCGGCGACAAACCGGGCGCGCCGCACCTCTGATCGGACGATGCCCGCCTCGAGTGAGCGCCCGCCGCGGATCGCGGCGTCCATGCAGGACCCGGCGATCCGCGGGTTGGTGACTCTCGGGCTGACCAGCACCGAGGCTCGGGTGTACGCCAGCCTTGTCGAGACGTCCCCCGCCACCGCTGCCGACGTCGCCCTACGCGCCGGAGTTGCCCGGCCCAAGGTCTACGAAGCGCTGCGAATGCTTCAGGAGCGCGGCTTCTGTGACGAGGTGATGGCGGGCAACACCGCCACCTTCCGAGCTGTGCCACCCGAGCCGGCCCTCGAGCAGTGGCTCCGGCACCGCGATCACGAGCGGGCAGTCGCGGGCGAACAAGACGTCGCGACAGCCGAGGATCTGGTCCGACGGTTTCCCACGATCCCGGCGACCCCGCCAGGTCTCGAGCTGGAGCTCTTCGAGATCGTCTCCGGGAGGACCCGTGTCAGCCACGCGCTCGAGTCAATCATCGCGGGCGCGACCAAGACTGTCGACAACATGACGCAGCCCCCGTGGATCCAGCCACGCGCCCGCTGGAACGAGACTGAGATGGAGGCGCTCGGCCGCGGCGTCACGGTCAGAACCCTGTACTCGGACGACGTGGTCACAGACCCGCAGCGTTGGGCTCCACTTCTCGAGAAGGGCGGCCTTGCACGCTTCGCCGAGCGACTTCCGATGAAGCTCATCATTCGTGACGGAGTGGAGGCGATGATCTCCCTCCGTGACCCCGTTACAGGAGACATTTCCACCAACGCGGTCTTGGTTCGCCATCTTGACCTGGTGCGCCCGCTGCAGAAGACATTCGACGAGACCTGGGAGCGTGCACATGAGCGCACCTGAGCGGCCGACGAGCGAACGAACTCGCGAATGACCGCGCTGGCTGATCGAACCGCTCTGGTTACCGGGAGCACTCAGGGAATCGGACGAGACATTGCCGCCGAGCTGATCGCCCAGGGCGCTCGAGTGGTGGTGTCGAGCCACGACGGCGACCACGCCGCATCGGTCGCGCGAGAGCTGGACCCTACGGGGAACCGAGCTCTAGGACTGAAGCTCGACGTTCGGGAGCGAGAGGACTTCGAGGCCGCCGCGGCAGCCACGATAGCTAAATGGGGCCGCATCGACATCCTGGTGAACAACGCCGGAATCACCATTAGTCAAGACTTCTTCGATATCACCGACGATGATTGGGACACCGTCCAGACGGCGAACCTGCGCAGCGTCTTCATTGGTAGCCAGGTCGTGGCACCGGCAATGCGGGCCAACGGGTTCGGCAGGATCGTCAACCACGCTTCTCTGGCCGGGCAGCAGGGGGGCGCCGTAGCCGGCGCCCACTATGCGGCCGCCAAGGCCGGCATCATCGTTCTCACCAAGATTCTTGCCGGCAAACTGGCACGTGACGGCATCACGGTCAACGCGATCGCCCCGGCGGCTATCGCAGGGCCCGTCATGGAGACCCTGCCGGCGGCCCGCCTCGAGGAGCTGGCTGGAAACATCCCCGTCGGCCGGTTCGGGACCGGCGACGAGGTCGCGGGCCTGGTTTCCTATCTGTGCTCAGATCGCGCAGCCTTCATCACCGGGGCCACGGTCGACATCAACGGCGGCCTGCACATGCGCTGAGGCGCATCCGCCTTCACTTGTTCTACGTCGAGATCTTGTCAACGCCGCACCTCGGCACAGTTGCTGCCGGGTCGTACCCGCTCGCGCCCTGAAGCTGCCTGTAACCGCCGTCGATCCGTGAGGCTAGGTGCGCGAACGACGCCGCGGCATCTTGTCACTCCCTCAAGGTAGTGATAGATTAAGCACACTCGAGCGGCTGTCAGATCTGACGGAGCATCCACATCGTCTGGTAACCGAAAAGAGGTGAAGGTGCATGAGCACTGAATCCAATGCGTCGGGCACGCATGGACAACTAGGCGAGAGCCGTCTGCGGCTGCCCGACGTGGTCGCACAGTCCTTCGGCTTCATGGGTCCGGTATTCGGGGTAGCCTTTCTGATTCCGCTCATTGTCGGTGCCGGAGCGTCCGGACAAGGCGCGGGAGTCGCCACTCCGGTCGCAGTAATCATCGCTGCACTCGGAACCCTTGCGCTGGCGAACGTCATCGCACGTTATGCGCGACGTATCCACGCTTGCGGAGCTCTCTACAACTACATTTCCAGCGCCGCGGGTAAGCGTGCAGGCGTTGTGGCCGGCTGGGCGTACTACGGGGCAGCCGTCTTCGGGTTCGCTGTATCCACACCAATCATCGTGAGCGGCACGCTCGCCGACTGGCTCGCGGGAGAGCACGGCATCGACATCCCCTGGTGGGTCATCTGTATCGCGATGACCGCACTAGTCCTCGTGATCGTGACCATTGGCGTGCGGTTCTCCACCCGTGCCCAACTGGTCCTGGTCGGGGTCTCCGCCGTGGTGGTGCTCGGCTTCTCGGTGTGGATCATCATCAAGGGCGGCCACGGCGGCAATAGCGTTGAACCGTTCGATCCCCGATCGAGCAGTCTCAAGGGGATCCTGTTCGGCGTGGTCTACGGCATAGCGCTGTTCATCGGCTTCGAAACGGCAGCGAACCTGGCTGAGGAGTGTGAGGCTCCCAAGATCGCGATCCCTCGTGCCCTGACACTGTCGATCGTGGCCAGCGCCGGTTATTTCATTGTCTGCACGTACGCCCAGGCTATCGGCTTTGGTCTTGATGCCAAATCCTGGGCGACAAGCGCGGCACCCCTCTTTGTTCTGTCCGCTGACCCGAAGTTTGGCTCAGTTGGACTATCAAGTTTCATGGTTGTACTCGTCGTCCTCGACGGGCTCGCAGTTACGATCGGTGCCTGGGTGGCGACGACGCGCGGGCTCCTCCAACTCTCACGTAACCGCGTGCTGCCCAAGCTCCTGGGACAGACCCATGCCCGGTTCGGAACACCGGCCAATGCTGCCGTATTCATCGCGCTGGCGACAGTGGCGGTCACTGTCATTATTCGTGCAACGCACGGCCTGCTCTCGAGGGCAACGGCTGATCCCAATGTCCAACTTCCCGAGTACTTCCCGGTCTGGACGTGGCTTGCGACCCTTGGTCCGCTCCTGTTCATCGTGGTGTATCTGGCCATCTCGGTGATCGGGCTTGTTGACCTCTGGAACTCGGAGAGCCGTGTCGGGCTGACCATCGCCTGCGTGGTCGGTGCCCTCGTATCGGCGGGCGGGGTATTCGGCCTGGTCTACAAGGCGCCCCACCCGCTGAACTACGTGGCGCCGGTTGCTTTCGCCTGGCTGCTGGTAGGGGTCGCCATCGCGTTCTGGCTCAAGAGAACCGGACGGCTCATCGAGGATGGCCGCCTCTTCGAAGACGACGCCGACGGCGGACCGACGACAGCGAAGTTGGCCGCGACGTGACCCCGGGGGAGCGAAGGGTGCCCGAAGTGAGTGAAGCTGAGTCCGCGCAGGTAGGACATCCACTCGACAGTCTCACCGCCGAGGAAATACGTATCACCCGCGACGTGGTGCTGCATGCCCACGGCGAGTTGGTCAGTCCGCTGTTCGCGTTGATCACGCTTGACGAGCCGGCCAAGGAATCAGTGCTCTCCTTCAAGGCGGGAGACGGCTTCGCTCGCCAGGCTCGCGCGGTGATTCTGGACCGCGAGGATGGCCAGGTCTACGAAGCTCTGGTGGCGTTGGGCACGGGCCAACTCCTGGGGTGGGACACCAAGTCCGGACTCCATCCGGCCCTGCTGCCTTCGGAGTACGAGATCCCGCCTCGGGCCGCGCTGGCCGATGATCGCTTTCTAGCGGGCCTGCTACGAAGGGACATCACCGACCCCGCCACGGTGCGCATCGACCCGGTGATGGCAGGCCACTACCCGACCACCCGGGGGGATCGCCGCGTGGCGTGGGCAGTGCCGTATCTCCTCGATGTCAACGGGGACAACCACTACGCCCATCCGATCGAGAATCTCCGGGCCCTGGTCGACCTGTTGACCGAGGAGGTCATAGATGTGGTCGATGGCGACGTCGTAGCGGTGCCGCCGGAGTCGGGTAACTTCGACGTCAACTCGGTCGGGCAGCTGCGTGCGGATCTCAGACCTCTGGAGATCGTGCAACCTGACGGACCGAGCTTCCAGGTTGAGGGCAATCTGATCACCTGGCAGAAATGGAGCCTCCGCGCGAGCCTGCAACCCATTGAAGGACTCGTGCTTCACGCCGTCACCTACAACGACCGGGGTCGGGAGCGCTCAATCCTCTATCGAGCCGGCCTCGGTGAGATGGTTGTTCCATACGGCGACCCGCACAACGGCTTCTACTGGCGCAACTATTTCGACGCCGGCGAATGCGGCATGGGCAGATCCGCGAACTCGCTGATGCTCGGCTGCGACTGTCTCGGCGAGATCCGCTACATGGATGGGATAGTCGCTGACACCGCTGGGAACGCCGAGACGATCACCAACGCAATCTGCATCCATGAGGAAGACTTCGGTATCGGCTGGAAGCACTACGACTGGAAGTCCGAACACACCGAGGTCAGGCGATCCCGTCGACTTGTCATCTCCTCGATCTCCTCGCTGGGCAACTACGACTACGGCTTCTTCTGGTATCTCTACCAGGACGGCACGATCCAGTTCGAGGTCAAACTCACCGGCATCATTCTCACAAAATCCCTGCCAGCCGGGACGACCGACGACCACGCCAATTTGGTCGCACCGCAACTCGCGGGGCCGCATCACCAGCACCTGTTCAACGTCCGACTCGACTTCGCCCTCGACGGGGTGCAGAACTCCGTCTACGAAATCGATACCGAGCTCGCCGACAGGGGAGAGAGCGACCCCGAGGCGGGTGCGATCATCGTCAAGTCAACGCTGATCGAGACTGAACTGGCCGGTCGCCGGCAGAACGCCCCGCTCAAGTCTCGTCACTGGCGGGTGGTCAACCGGAAGGTGCGCAACCGGCTTGGGCAACCTGTCGGGTACAAACTTGTTCCACACCAAGGTCCACTCCTGTTGGCCGACGAGCGGACCAGTGTCGGCCGCCGTGCTGGCTTTGCCCGCTACGCGGTGTGGGTGACGAGATTTGCCTCCGACGAGCTGCACTCGGCCGGCGACTATCCGAATCTGCACCCCGGCCCGATGGGGCTGCCAGTGTGGACCGAACAAGATCGCGACCTGGTCGACTCCGATGTCGTCCTGTGGCACACGCTCGGGACGACGCACACCGCGCGGCCGGAGGACTGGCCGATCATGCCGGTCGACTACGTCGGCCTCACTCTCAAACCTGTCGGGTTCTTCGACCGCAACCCAGCTCTCGACGTCCCACCCAGTCCTCCGGCGCACTGCCACTAGGCGCGATGCCTTCCAGCTCCACCTGGTGCTCCAGTTGATTAGCACATCTCGGAGCGCCGCTGATGCCTGCCTCAAGCAAGCCCGCCGTATGTCGATACACGTCAAGAAAATAAAGGTGAGCCATGACAGCAACACAAATTGTCTCATCTGAGGCGCTCCGTAGTCTCGCTTCAACACTGGACGGGCAAGTCATCACCCGCGACCACGATGAGTACGAGAGTGCTCGTCGGATCTGGAACGGGATGATCGATCGACGCCCGGCCGTGATTGCCCAATGCCACAACGTCAGCGATGTCGTCGTGGCCGTCCGTTTCGCCCGCGAGCACGACCTGTTGGTAGCTGTACGGGGTGGCGGGCACAGCGTCGCGGGGCTCAGCATGTGCGACGGAGGAATCGTGATCGACCTCTCGCCCATGCGGAGGATCGATGTCGACTACGGCCGACGGCTCGCCAAAGCGGAGCCCGGCGTCCTCTGGGGTGAACTGGACCGGGCAGCGCAGTACTTCGGACTTGCGGCATCCGGAGGCGTTGTCTCACACACCGGTATCGCCGGGCTCACCGTCGGTGGCGGCTTCGGCTGGCTTGCGCGCAAATACGGTCTCGCCTGCGACAACCTGGTCTCGGCCGAGGTTGTCACCGCGGCCGGAGAGGTGGTGACCGCCAGCGCCGAAGTGAACTCGGAGCTGTTTTGGGGTCTGCGCGGCGGGGGAGGCAATTTCGGCATTGTGACCTCGTTCGAATACCGACTGCACCCGGTCGGCCCGCTCGTGGTCGCCGGATCTCTGTACTGGACTCTGGAGCAGGCGAGTGACGTCTACCGCTTCTACCGCCAATGGACTCCGCGGCTCAGCGACGATCTCTCCACTGGAATCGGATTCTGGCGCACGCCCGACGAGCATTTCGTACCACAGGCTCTCAGGGGCGTTCCGATGCTATCAGTGGTCGCTGTCCACGTCGGGCCGTCGATCGACGAGGGCGAGCGCCTCGTCAACGAACTTCGCGCCGCGGTGCCACCAGCGTTCGACGACGTGAAAACCATTCCCTATGTGGCGGTCAACCACATGCTCGACGTACCCCATGGGGTACGTAGCTATTGGAAGACGATCCATGTCGACACCCTCAGCGGCGAACTGCTGGAGACATTGCTTGAACTCTTCAAGCGGGCACCGTCGCCCGACAGTCAGCTCTATATCGAGCACGCACTCGGTGCGGTGGCCAGAGTTGCGGACGACGCCATGGCATTCAGCCACCGCGATGCCCCCTACCGAATCATCGTGGACGCCCTCTGGAACGAAGCCAAGGACGATGCGGAGAACATCGCTTGGGCGCACGAGGCAGGGGCCGCGCTCCAGCCATTCGCCACCGGCACCTCCTATCTCAACTACGTCGCCGACACCTCGGAGGCGGACGTTCGCCGCGGTTACACCGAAGAGAAATATCGTCGACTACTGGCCCTGAAAGGCGAGTACGACCCCGGCAATCTCTTCAGCCTGAACCTGAACATCAAGCCCACCACGAGCACCAGTCCGATCTCACGAGAGGCCTCATCATGACCACCGCATCATCTTCATCGAATGTTTCGAAACCCGCTGTTCCGAGACGTCGTGTCCTCGTCGCCGGAGCTACCGGTCGACAGGGCGGAGCGATCGCTCGTGGGCTGCTGAGGGATGGACTCGCCGTCCGAGCATTGACCAGAAACCCCGCCTCACCTGCCGCGGTCGCGCTAACGGCTCTCGGCGCTTCGGTAGTCGCGGGCGACCTCAACGATCCGAGATCACTTGTCGACGCCGTAGCGGGCGTGGACACCGTTGTCCTCGTCTCCACCCCGTACGAGGAGGGTCCTGAGGCCGAGATCAGGCAGGGGATAGCGTTGGTCGATGCGGCCAAGAATGCTGAGGTCGAACACTTCGTCTTCAACTCGGTCGCCAGCGCGACCCGCGAGACCGGAGTCCCGCACTTCGACAGCAAGGGCGTGATCGAGCGCCATCTCGAAGCGACGGGGCTGCCCTACACGGTCGTGGCGCCGAGCGCATTTGTCGACGACTGGCTCACTGATCCTGACGCGCTAGGTGACTTGAAAGGCGGGCACCTCTCGATGGCGATGACACCGACGCGAGAGTTGCAGCAGATCAGCATCGCCGAAGTGGCCGCCGTATCGGTGCTCGTTACCGAGCAGCGCGAACCGTTCCTGGGCGAGCGGATCGAACTGGCGTCGGACTCGATCAGTGGCCTCGAGATGGCGAAGATCATCAGCCAGGAGAGCGGGCAGAACGTCGAATACCGCGAGCTCTCCGCCGCTCAGGCTCAGGAGTTCATGGGCTATGACCTGGCCACCATGTTCACCTGGTTCGAGACCACCGGATTCGACGTCGAGGTCGCGGCGCTGCAACAGCGGTTCCCGACTGTCGGGTGGACGACATTCGAGCAGTGGGCGCAGGCGCAGGACTGGTCCGCCCTCGAACCGGACGCGACGTAGTCCGGGCGAAGGAACGCCCGGTTGCAGGATTGTCACTACTTATAGGTAGTGATAGTTTGGCAATGAGAAGTGGAGGTGTCATGACATCAGCAACGGTTTCGATCAGCGAGTCGCGGATGGGCCCCTACGGCGAGCCCTCGAGCAATGCTCGGACGGTGCACATGGATGTGTTCGATGAGACGAAGTTTCGCCGTGTCTTGAGCAACTACCCCACTGGCGTAACTCTGGTCACCACAACGCATGACGGCGACCCGGTCGGCCTCATCATCGGTTCGTTCACGTCGGTCTCGCTGAACCCGCCCCTGGTGGGCTTTCTCGTCGACAAGAGATCTTCGACCTGGTCCCGGATAGCCGCATCGGGAAGCTTCTGCGTGAACATCCTGGGCCATCACCAGGAGGAGGTGTGCAGGCTGTTCACGGGCCGGAGTCCGGACCGCTTCACATCAATAGGTTGGCAGGCAAAGCGCAACGGTATGCCCGTCCTCGACGACGTGATCGCTTGGATCGGCTGCGACATCGACCGAGTCGAGGAAGCAGGTGACCACTGGTGGGTCGTCGGCCGAGTCCTCCAACTCGAGGCGGTCAGCGACAGTCCGCCGTTGGTCTTTGTGCGTGGCGGTTTTGGACATGCGAGCGCGTGATACGGATGGCAAAGCGTCGGGTGGTTCTCGGCTAGCGGTGATCACTGGCGCGGCCGCCGGGATCGGAGCCGCGATGGCGGTACGGCTGGCAGTCGACGGCATGGATGTCGTGATGCTCGATCGCGCCGAGCCGACCCTGCCGCTCGCGGAGATTGCGCGCGCTGGTCGCCGAGGCGTCTGGGTCGAGATCGACCTGGCGGACACGGATGAGGTCGCGGCCGCCGTACGGCGCGGCGAGGAGGCTGTCGGTCGACCCGCCGATGTGGTGGTGTCCAACGTCGGCGCTTACCCGATGGCCCGATTCGAGGACATTACTGTCGACGCGTGGCGAGCGCTGATGCGCCTCAATGTCGAGCCATTGGTCCCGCTCCTTCAGGCCGTGCTTCCCGGGATGGTCGAGCGGGGCTGGGGACGCGTCGTCGCCATGGCTTCGAACACCTTCTACAACGGCGCTCCCGGCTTCCCGCACTACGTCGCGACAAAGGGGGCGATCATCGGCCTGGTGCGTGCTCTTGCCAGCGAGTACGGCCCACACGGCGTCACCGTCAACGCCATCGCGCCGGGGCTGGTGCGGACACCCGGCACGTTGGCGGGGCCGCACGTCGCGGCGGGCATCTTCGAGGCGACGGTCGACCAGCAACCCATCAAGCGGACGCTGACCCCGGGCGACGTCGTCGGTGCGATGGCGTTCCTGGTCTCCGATGATGCCGCGATGGTCACCGGCCAGTGCATTGCCGTCGACGGCGGCCTCGTAATGCTGTGACGCTCGCGGTACTCGGATCTGCCTGGGGACCGCGTCGCGCAGCCACCCGTGCCTCTGGTCACACTTGGCGATTATTATCGATAAAATCAGTAATATCGATAATGCAACCAAGGGGGCCCGATGTCAGCAATCACCTGCACGAGAGCTCACTCCTTCGGTCAGGGCGAGGACGGCTTGCCGCAGTCGCTACGGGGAACGTGGCAGCTACGTGACATCGTCGAGGTCGACGCGGCCGGAACCGTCACGGCGACACCGTACGGCGCGCATCCTTCAGGACGCCTGATGTACAGCACCGAAGGAACCATGGCCGTGGTGATCCGCGCATACGGCTCCTCGCCCGCGGTGGCCTACGCGGGGGAAGCACACGTCGAAGGAAGCCTCATCCGGCACGTTATCCGCGTCGGACTGCCGCCCTACACCGACGACCAGGTGCGACGAGTGCGGCTGACCGGCGGGACAAAGCTCGTACTGGCAACCGACACGGTCGACAACCGGAGGGTCGAACTCCACTGGGAGCGCGGCTGAGAAGCAGTGGCCCGATGCCCTCGCCGCACTCGCTTCAGGGGCCCGAGCTCCCGCTGACCCGGTTCACGTCACTGAGGACAGGAGGAATCATGCGTTATGGCAATGTGAACGGCCGACTCGCCCTGATAGCCGATGGCAAGGCCCTCGACGGGGAGAAGACGAGCGACGGGCGGTTCGGCTCCGATCTGGATGCCGTCTACGAGCACTGGCGCGAGTTCAGCGACTGGGCACGCCGCCAGTCCTTCGCCGACGGACAGCCATTCACCGACGACGAGGTCGGCCCGCCGGTGGTGCGCCCGACTCAGGTGTTCGGCATCGGACTCAACTACCAGGCGCACGCCTCCGAGGCGGGCGTCAAGCCGTCCCTGGCCCAGCCCGCGGTGTTCACCAAATTCGTCACGAGCATCACCGGCCCCTACGACACGGTGACTCTTCCCAGCGACTCGGTCGACTGGGAAGTGGAACTGATCGTTGTCATCGGCGAACGCGCTGAAAACGTGCCGGTGGAAAAGGCATGGCAGTACGTCGCGGGCCTCACCGCGGGCCAGGACCTGTCCGAGCGCGACGTCCAGCTCGCCGGCCCGGTCCCGCAATTCTCCCTCGGTAAGTCGTACCCCGGTTTCAGCCCCATCGGCCCGACGATCGTCACTCCGGACGAGTTCGTCGATCCTGACGACCTGGCCCTCACGTGCTCCGTTGATGGTGAGGTGCTGCAGGCCGGCCGCACCAAGGACCTCATCTTCTCGGTCCCGGCCCTGGTCTCGTATCTGTCGTCGATCCTGCCGCTGCTGCCGGGCGACATCATCTTCACTGGTACTCCCGCCGGCGTCGGCATGGGCCGTGACCCGAAGCGGTATCTGAAGGCCGGCGTCACCCTGGTCAGCGAGATCGAGGGTATCGGCGAGCTCCGCAACGATCTCGTCTCCAGTAAGCGAGGACTGGGCTGAGCGAGCCGGTAAGCCAACACAGCAGCACACGAACCAGAATCAGGAGACTCCCGTGACACAGCAGACTCGTGCGACCGTCGACACGTTCTACGCGCGCATCGGCGCCGGCGACATCAGTGGCGTCATCGACCTTCTCTCCGACGACTTCAGCTGGGAGATCCCGGGCGACACCGAGACCGTCCCGTGGGCGGGCAAACGCACTACGCCCGCGGCAGTGGAAGAGTTCTTTGCGCACATGGGTAGCCACGTCGACCGCAAGGCGTTCGACGTCGACCGCATCGTGGTAGACGGCCAAGACGCTGTCGTACTGGGCCGGGCCGTTGTCACCGTCCGCGCTACGGGGAAGCTGATGGACACCCTCTTCGCCGTCCACATCGTCGTCGAGGAGGACGGGCGCATCAGCCGGTTTGTGATGTTCGAGGACTCCTGGCACGTCTCCGAGTCCATGCGCCCGTAGTCGATCGCTCCAGTACTGCAACACAGGTAGTAGCAGAACCGCCTGGTGACCGCACTCGGATCATGGCGCCGTCGGAAGTCATCCAGTCCGGCTGCCGATACGTAGTCAGGGTGGTCGCACGCCCAGACAGGAAATGTTGCCCCATCCGGGCGCCGACCACGATCCCCCTGTGAGATCTGTAGCAGTACGGGAATATTCGGCGATCTCCACAGAAGAAAGGCCTGTTGTGGCCGAGACGAATCGCCCGGTGGCGAAGGAAGTGCGAGCTCGAATTCCTTTGGAAAAACACCCGTCGGGTGGGTGGCCGGCGGTCATCTCAGTAGCATTGGTGTCTTTTTCCCTGGTATTTTCCGAGTTTGTCCCAATCGGACTACTGCCCTCAATTAGCGGTGGCCTGGGCGTGTCCATTGGTACCGCCGGAACCGTCGTTGCTGTGCCAGCGATCACGGCCGCCCTGGCGGCACCGTTGGCCACCATCGCCTGCGGTCGGCTCGATCGCCGTTGGGTGCTGATAGCACTTGCTGTGATGATCGGCACGTCCAATTTGCTGGCCGCCACCGCCCCCAACTTCGCGGTCATGGCGTCAGCGCGAATCCTGCTGGGCATCGGCGTCGGCGGCTTCTGGGCAATGGGTTCCGGCCTCGGCGTTCGACTGGTCGCGCCACGCGCGGTCCCCCGTGCTTCGTCCCTCATCACGGCAGGCGTTTCGGCCGCGACCGTGACCAGCCTTCCCCTTGGATCCTTGATCGGTCATCTCGAGGGATGGCGCACCGCATTCGTAGGAGCCGCCGTACTCAGCCTGGTCGCCTTGAGTGCTCTCGTCGTTCTGCTGCCGCCGCTGCCGTCAGCGACTGCCATCCACGTCAGGACCCTCGTCAGCTCTGTACGGCGTCCAGCCATGAGATTCGCGATGCTGGGCACGGGGTTGATCTTTTTCGCTCATTTTGTCGCCTACACCTACATCACGCCATATCTCAAGGAAGAGGCGCACTTCGGATCTTCCAGCCTCACTTCGGTCTTGCTCGGTTACGGGCTCGCCGGCCTCGTGGGCAACTTCGTTGCAGGCGCGGTCATCGGCCGGAGCCTGCGCGGACTGTACATGGGGGCGGCAGTCCTGCTAGCGGTCGCGGTGGTTGCGTTGATCTTCGTTTCCGAAAGCTCTCCCGCTGTCGTAGCCTCTGTGGCACTGTGGGGACTCGCATACGGCGCTCTTCCATTGGCCATTCAGATCTGGACCATGCGCGCAGTCCCTGATGCACCGGAAGCCGGTCTCGCGCTTCTGGTGAGCGCGAACCAGACATCCACTGCGATCGGGTCGTTCATCGGTGGCCTCGTCGTGGACCACCTCGGAATAAGCGTGGGATTCGCGCTGACCGCTGGACTTGCCCTGATCGGCGCCTTTATCCCGCACCGCGAGGGATAGAGAGTTCCGTTCGAGGCGGTCGGTTCCGGGTTCACCGTTCGACCGAGGGCGTCGGCCCAGAACTGGGCGAGTTTGGCGGCGTCGGCGCAGTCGATGCTCAGGTCGATCACGGAGTTCGCCCGTCGAATTCGTCCGGGTGTGGGCCGAGTCGGTGGCCGCGATCAAGATTGTCAATCGCGCAAAGGTCGGCGTCGTGAAGCCGACCGACCTCGAGTGTCGCGAGATTGGCCCGCATGCGGGCCGGGTCTTGAGATCGGGGGATGACCGCCGTACCGCGCCGCAGGTGCCAGGTCAGCACGACCTGGGCCGGTGTCAGGCCCCGGTGCTGGGCGATGTCGCGCAGGACGGGGTCGTCGAGCAGGCTGCCCTGGCCGAGCGGTGACCAGGCTTCGGTCACGATGCCGAGTTCGGCGTGGAGGGCGCGCAACTCCCGCTGCTGCAGGTACGGGTGGAGTTCGATCTGGTTGACCGCGGGCGTCACGGTTGTCGCCGGCAGAAGCTGTCGCAGGTGGTGGGGCTGGAAGTTGGAGACACCGATGGCCCGGGTCAGGCCTTCATCCCGGAGTTGTTCGAGGACGTTGTAGGTCTCGATGAACAGGCCGAGTGCCGGCGCGGGCCAGTGCAGCAGGTAGAGGTCGACGTGGTCGAGAGTCAGCCGGTCGAGGCTGGCCAGCAGGGCGGGGCGGACGGCGTTGCGGCCCTGGTCGTTGTTCCACACCTTGGTGGTGACGAACACTTCGTCCCTCGCCAGGCCCGACCTTGCGATTGCCTGGCCGACCCCGGTCTCGTTGGTGTAGGCGGTGGCGGTGTCGACCTTGCGGTAGCCGGCCGCGAACGACTCCTCGACGGCCCGGGCCGCCGTCTCGTCGGTCAGATGTGCCGTACCGAACCCGATCATCGGCATGGTGACACCCCGGTCGAGCGTGACGGTGGGGACGATCGGGTCGCTCATTGACACCTCCGGGGCCGTTTGTCCGATGGGAGACCTTGTGGCCCGGTCGTTCCTTGGTGCTGCCGCCGGCGTCGTGACGGTCGAGGCTCGCCGTGTCGACTACCAATCCAGACGTTGACTACAATCTAGCTATCGCCTACATCGGCGGCAAGGCAACAGTGTCGGAAACCTCTACGGGCGTCGGCGCTCAGTCGACGGCCAGCCTGGCCAGCGGAAGGAAGCTCTGGCCGGCGTGCATGTCGTTGTCCAGGAAGGCACCTTGCGGAATCGGCTTCGGGAAAGAGATCTTGATGACCCTGATGGCCGGCAGTTCGTAGATTTGGACGTCGCCCGCGCGGACACCGTACAGGTGCGAAACCTGGTGGCGGTTGACCGCCCCGGACCGCAGCACCCGCTGGTAGTCGTCATCGTCGGCGAAAAAGACGTCCAGCGTGATCCAGAACGGCCCGGCGTTCTTCGACCGGACCAGCCGGGCGATCTCACCGAGCGTGGCACCCTCAGACATGCCCGGCCTTCCTCGACGCAGATCGGAACAGCTCGCCTGGCGAGTCGACCTCGACGACGTGGTTGAGCACGAACTCGTACGTGGCCCCCCGTTCCACTTCGGCGGGGGAGACCGCGAAAGCGAAGCTGGGCAGGTGGTCCATGCCCGGCAGCGGAGCGTGCAGCAGGATCGGATTGGCGATCTTGGCGATCGCGGTCGCGGTGTCCTGGGTGTCCGCGCGGACCTGCAGGAGCACGCCGACCTCGCGGACCGGCGCGGTGTCCGGTTCCAGCGACCCGAGCACAGCATTCGCGCCGTAGGTGCGCAGCCGGAACTGGAAGTCTCGCTCGGTCAGCCCGGTCAGGGACTCCGCCCGTGTCGCGACGGTATCGGAGACGATCTTGATCCATTGGTCGATGTTGGACACGACGTGCGGGTCGCGGATGCCCACGAAGCTGAGGGTCTCGTAGCCGGCGAGTGCGGCGCCCTCCAGTTTGACCGTGTATCGGGCGGCCGGTTCGAACCGGGAGCCGGTGACTCGGACGCGGCGCTCGTCCAGGGCTGTGTAGCTCGCCCCGGAGGTGTCCAGCACCCCGGACGGCTCGGTCAGCCGGAACGGGTCGGCGTTCTCGTAGATCATGTGCGCGGCGACCGTCGTCGGCGTGCAGGCGGCATGCTCGGCCAGCGGCTCTACGGTGAAACCGCCGTGGTCGATGTGCACCAGCACCCCGCCGCCGCGCGGGTCGGTGGTGCAGAGCCCGCCGCACTCGACGGTTTTCGCCGCGTGCCATGACGGTCCCGGCGGCAACCCTCTGCGCAGTGCCAGCGCCGCCACCGACGCTGTGTCGGTCGCCCGGCCGGTCAGCACGACCTGTGCCCCGGCGTCGAGCGCCTCGGCGATCGGTTCGGCGCCCATCAGTCCGACGATGTGCGTGCAGCGGTCGAGCGTGTCCGGGTCGAGGGCGCCCAGTGGGGGCAGCGGGTGGATTCGGTCCGCCGCCCGCGCCGCGTGCAACGTATCCCGGTCCAGCTCGCTGTAGAGGGTGGCGTACCGGAAGGTCATGGCGTGTTCGGTCGCGATCGAGGTGAGGATCTCGGCCATCCAGTCGACGCCCGCGTCGGTCCCCGAGGTGCCGCACGAGGTGATGACCAGCGGGATTGCCGCGTCCAGCGCGCTGGTCAGCAGGATCTCCAGATCCCGGCGAACCGCGGCGCGGGCGGTCTTGGCGGTACCGGTACCCAGATAGTGCGGGCCGGAATCGGTCGATCCGGCGTCCACCGCGATCGCATCCGCGCCCAGTCGAATCCCGCGCTGGATGGTAGCCGCCGGGAAACCGCCCCCGAGCATGCCGACCGGGAACATGACCGACACATGGTCGGATGCCTTCATCGTGCTCCTCAGCCTTCGTTGCCTTCGTTGAGCAGGTAGTCCATGACGCCGAGAAGGTGGTTACGCATCGCCTGTTCGACAAGGTCGGGGTCGGCCCGGCGGAAGGCCGCGATGATCTCGCGGTGCTCGCGCAACGGATCGGTCCTGGTGAGCCGCTCGGGGTTCTCCCACATCCGCTGGATGGAACGGGCCCTGGTCACCCTGCGGAAGATCGACACGTTCTCGATCATTCGGTTCACCGTCGGGTTGGCGGCGGTGCGGGCGATGAGCTGGTCGAACTTGGCCGCCGTATCCAGGGCCTGCTCCGGGCCGGCGGTCGGGTCAATGCGCTCGATCTCGTCGACGATCGCGTCGAGCTGCCCGAGAATCTCCTCCGTCATGTTGGGGGTGGCGAAGCGGGCCTGCGCGGCTCGCAGCGTCACCTCGACGTAGATCAGCTGCCGGAGCGTTTCCGGTGAGTGGCTCACGACCGTGCTCTTGCGGCGGTCTTGCCGGGCGATCAGACCCTCGTCCTCCAGCCGGCGCAGTGCCTCCCGCACCGGCGTCGGGCTGACCCCGAGCCGCAGGGCCAAGGTCCGCTCGTTCACGGCCTCGCCGGGGGCGAGGGCGCCGATCGCGATGTGTTCACGAACCGCGCGGTAGGCCTGCGTGCCCAGCGACTCGGCGCGCTCCAGCGACGGCATTGGCCGATCCTCGGCGTTCATGATCCTCCCAGGGGCCGCGCTCATGGGGCGATTCGTTCCAAGCTGAGCGCCCGCGTCCGAGGCCCGAGCACCAGGACGTCCACGCACAACACGACGATGATCGCGGCCACCGCGACGAACAGTGGTCCGGGCCCCAGTCGCCGCAGGATGGTCAACCCGGCGAACGGGAGCATCGCGCCGGTGGCGCGCGAGAGCGAGTAGCACAGTCCGATCGCGCTGGCCCGGACCTCGGTGGGAAAGATCTCGGACTGGTAGATGTGGTAGGCGGAGCTGAACAGGTTGGTGCACACGCTCAGTGCCGTGCCGGAGACCAGGATCACCGATGTGGTGTGGGCGGTCCCGAACACGACACCGCAGATCGCGGCCATCGCCGCCGCCCCGACGATCAGGTGCTTGCGCTCGAGCTTCTCCGACAGCCAGGTGGTGGCGAGCGCGCCGACAGGGTAGCCGGAATAGGCCAGCGCGGCGTAGGTCAGCGACTGCGTCACCGAGTAGCCCTTGTGGATCAGGACCAACGGGGCGAGCGACCCGAAGCCGTAGAACGCGATCGACTGTAACGGTTGGAAAACCAGCCACATCCAGGTTCGACGGCGAAGATCGGGCGCGAACAGCCGGCGGAGGCCGTTGCGCGGTCGCGAACCGCCGTGGCCGACGAGTTCAGCACTGGCGGGTTCGGAGTCTGGCGCGGTCGGGCGGTGACTGTCGAAGCCGACGAATCCACCCCGGCCGCCGGTCGCGATGCGGTCCACGATCCAGCGTGCTTCGGCGTGCCGACTCCGGCTCTCCAACCAGCGTGGCGACTCCGGGATCGGCCGGCGCAGCAGGAAGACGAGGAATCCACCGAACGCGCCGAAAATCGGAATCCAGCGCCAGCCGTCGATCCCGGCGACTATCGGCGAGGCGATGACCCTCGAGCCGAACAGCGCCAGAAACGGCACGCCGAGCAGGCCGACCACGTAGCACCATCCGATGTGGCGGCCGCGAACCCTGGCGGGCAGCAGCTCCGCAAGATACGAGTCGGTCAAAATCGTCTCGGCGGAGACGAACACACAG